>DEII01000163.1:14742-26059 GCA_002352385.1 Methylococcaceae bacterium UBA2778
CGATATCGGCGCAAATTCATGAAATCTTCGGGCTAGATTCGAATGTTCGACACGATATATATAGAAGAAGCCATTCTTTCACATCCGCGCACCGGCCGGATACTCCAGCGCTTTCCAGCCGCCAGGCGCATTGTCTGTGAGCGCTATGGCGAAGTATTCAACCCCAAAGCTCAGAATTTTCGACTGCAGAAACAACGTCCGGCACTCATCCTGGCGAAAAAGTTCAAACGGCTGCTGCTCCAGGCACCACCGGGCTACGGGATCGGTGCCAAAAAAAATTATTACTTTTCACACATGCTCAATTGCCTTTATGATTGCCGTTACTGCTTTTTGCAGGGAATGTATCGCTCGGCGAATTATGTGCTGTTCGTCAATTATGAAGATTTCCAGGAGGAAATTCGTGCGACCGCCGAGGCCACACCCAACCAGATGATTCATTTTTTTTCCGGCTACGACTGTGACAGCCTCGCTCTGGAGCCGGTGACCGGCTTTGCAGCCTCCTTCCTGCCGCTGTTCCGGCAACTGCCCAACGCCTGGCTCGAGCTGCGCACCAAAAGCACCCAAATCCGCCTGCTTCTCGACACGGATCCACTGCCCAACTGTATCGTCGCCTACAGTTTTACGCCGGATGAAATCGCCCGGGCACTCGAGCATAAAACGCCCGGCAACCGGCGCCGGCTCGATGCGCTGAGCAAACTGCAGCAGCACGGCTGGACGATCGGCCTGCGCTTCGACCCCATGATTTATCAGAACGGTTATCAGGCGCATTATCAGCACCTGTTTGCAACCGTCTTCAAGCGCATCGATCCGGCACGTCTGCACTCGGTCAGCCTGGGCAGTTTCCGCTTGCCGGACCGATTTTACCGAACGCTGGAAAAGCTCTATCCCGCAGAAAAGCTGTTCGCCGGACCATTGGAATCGACACACGGTGCGGTTTCCTATCGGTCATCGCTGGAGACCGAACTGTCGCAGTTTTGTACGGAGGCGTTGCTGAATTACATCCCTGAAGAAAAACTGTTCCCCTGTACCCTATGAAACGAACTGTACTCATCACCGGCGCCAGTTCCGGCATCGGCCGTGCCATCGCCGCACGGCTCCTGGAGGAAGGTCACACGGTGATCGGCATCGCACGCACATTCAGCGCATTTCAACCCGCCAGTCCGGATTTTCATCCGATCGAACTGGATCTGTCCCAACTCCACGCTCTGCCGGAACAACTGCAGACGCTCACCCAACGATTTTCACAACTGGATGCCGCGGTTTTCTCCGCAGGCCGGGGACAATTCGGAGCATTGGAGGAGTTCTCCTATGCACAGATCCGCGCGTTGATGGATCTGAATTTCACCAGCCAGGCCTATTGTGCCCGAGCTATTGTTCCTATCCTCAAACGGAAAAAGCGGGGTGATCTGATTTTTATCGGCTCGGAAGCCGCACTCGAAGGAAGCCGCAATGGAACGATCTACTGCGCCAGCAAGTTTGCCGTGCGCGGGTTCACTCAGGCGCTGCGCGAAGAGTGTTCGAGCAGCGGCATTCGGGTTTCCCTGATCAACCCAGGCATGGTGAGAACCGCTTTTTTCGACCAACTGCATTTTGAACCCGGTCACCAGGAAACCCAGTCGATCCAGCCGGACGAGATTGCCGAGCTGATCGCCTTTTTGCTGAAGCTGAGACCGGGTACGAATCTGGATGAAATCAATTTATCCCCTTTGCAGAAGGTCATCCATTTCAAGCCGCGGTCAAATAAAAAACAGGATTGACCGTTCAACACAACTCGATTGCCCATGGACAAGAACCCGGATCTATCACACACCCGCTATATCGGCATTGCGGCCCATGTCGATGCCGGCAAGACCACGTTGACCGAACGCATTCTCTTTTACACCGGTGCATCACACAAGGTTGGCGAAGTTCACGACGGCGCTGCACACATGGATTACCTGGCCGAGGAAAAGGCCCATGGAATCACGATCTCTTCCGCCGTCACCCGTACAACCTGGAATGACTACCGGCTACAGATCGTCGATACCCCGGGGCATGTGGACTTCTCCGTCGAGGTGGAAAGGACGATGCGGGTATTGGACGGCTGTATCATCGTCCTGGACGGCGTGCGAGGCGTCGAACCTCAGACCGAGGCGGTCTGGCGGCAGCGCAGCAAGTTTGCTCTTCCCGCCCTTTTCTTTATCAATAAAATGGACCGGCCCGGCGCCGATCTCGCACGGGCCATGGAGAGCATGCGTCAACGGCTGGGGGCGGAACCAGTGCCGGTGACGGTGCCGCTGCCGGACAAGGGCGCCGTGATCCACCTGATCGACAAGACCGTGATCCGGTTCGACGGCGCGTATGGCGAAGTGGTTCGATATGAGCCGGTCGATGATGCCACCTGGGAATCGGTCGCGGAATTCCGCGAAAACCTGCTGCTGGCTGCCGCGGAAGCCGACGACTCCCTGACCGACCTGGTTCTGGCCGGCAAGGAGCCCGGCTCGGAAGCCCTCTGGACAGCACTCCGGCTGGCAGCCCTGGCCGGCAGCATGCATCCCTGCTTCGCCGGCTCCGCGCTGCACAACCAAGGTGTTCAGCCACTGTTGGATGGAGTGCTTCGATTGCTCCCGTCGCCGCTGGATCGCCCACCTCTTGTTGCCGCCCGCCCCGACGGCGAAGAAGAGACCGTCGGGGTTGGCGATGACGGACCGCTGGTTGCACTGGCCTTCAAGGTGCAGATGTGGGATGGTCGGCGCCATGTTTATGTCCGCATTTACCGAAACCGGCTCAGGCCGGGTGACAACGTCGCCATACTGCGGCCGGACGGGGAACACTTGCAGGAACAGGTTGCACGTCTGTTTGACGTGGACGCCAACCGCAAAACGCGCCTGGATACGGCTGTCGCCGGTCAGATTGTCCTGTTGGCCGGCCTGCGCCACGCCACCACGGGCGACACACTGTGTGATCCGCAGCACCTGCTGGCGCTGGAGCGCATCGAAGCGCGCGAGCCTGTTCTGAGTCTGGCCGTCGAACCCGCCTCCAGCGAGGATGAGGAGAAATTTCTGGAAATACTCGAGAAGCTGCAGCAAGAAGACCCGACGCTGCGGGTGGAGGAAAATCCGGAAACCGGACAGCGGCTGCTGCACGGCATGGGCGAACTGCACCTGCAGATCCTGCTCGAGCGGCTGGAGCGGGAATTTCACCTTCGAGTACGCACGGGCAGCCCCGCCGTAGCGATGCGGGAGACCATAACCAAACCCGCCACCGCCGATGTTCTGTTCCAGCCGGCCTTGGACTCCAACCGGACCCAACCCGAGATCAAGGCACGGGTCGCAGTAGCCGTCGCGCCGCGCGAGCGCGGGGCGGGAACCACGATCCGGTGCGAGCCGGTGGTCAGCCCCCCCGGCCACCAACTTTCACCACCGCAGTCGACAGCGATCGAGGAAGGGCTGCACCTGGCCCTCGGCGGCGGTCCCAGCGAGGGAGCACCGTTGGACGACCTCGAGATCGCCGTAAGCAAGGTAGAGCTGTTCGGAAAAGCATCGACAGAAGAGGCCTTGCGCGCCGCGGCGGCACAGGCCGTGGTCAACGCCGTTAAAAAGGCGGCCCCATGCGTCCTTTACCCCATCATGACGGCTGAAATCGTGGTGCCTGAAGAGAATCTCGGCGTTATTCTGGGCGACCTCCAATCCCGGCATGCAGTGATACTGGACACCGACAACTGGAAAGGAACGGTCACCGTTTTCTGTGAGATCGCCCTCAACCAACTGCTGGGATACACCACTAATCTGCGAAGCATGACCCAGGGACGCGGCCAGTTCAGCAGCACCTTCAAGCGATTTGACCGATCCTGATGGTCGGGCAGCCGGCGGCATCACCAAGCGGAAACCAGAGTCCTGGCCAATAGCGGCTGAACGACCGCCATTGGCCAGGACTCTGGGCCGTTATGCTTAGTTTTTCGGGTATACTTGCTGCGGTCGCGGAAGGCGATGCACCGGTTCGTTTTGTGTGCGTGCCGAGCGACCGGGTTGCTTAGGCTCGGTCTGTCCCGCCGTTTTTTCTCTATGCTATTTGACCGTTTCTTCTTTGCCATGCGACTCTCCTCTTGCGAAAAAATAACTTTTCATTATAGCGCAGATTCATGAACCGGGAAAAAAGGAGGGCCATCTTCGAACGCCTGGCCGAAGCGATCCCAGACCCCACGACCGAGCTGAAGTACGAAACGCCGTTTGAGCTGCTGGTTGCTGTCATTCTGTCCGCCCAGGCCACAGACAAAGGCGTCAATAAAGCAACGGCCAAACTGTTCAAAGTGGCCAATACGCCGCAGGCGCTCGTCTCGCTGGGGGAAGAGGGCCTGAAAAAGTACATCAAAACCATCGGGCTTTACAACAGCAAAGCCAAAAACATCTATCAGACCTGCCGCATCCTGATCGACCTCCACCGGGGTGAGATACCCACGACGCGGAAGGAACTCGAAGCCCTGCCCGGTGTCGGCCGCAAAACGGCGAATGTCATCTTGAACACTGCATTCGGACAGGCGACGATCGCGGTCGATACCCATATCTTTCGAGTCTGCAACCGTACCCGTCTCGCGCCCGGGAAAAATGTACTGGAAGTCGAACTGCAGCTGGAAAAGTGGGTCCCGCAAGCGCTCAAGAAAGATGCTCACCACCTGCTGATCCTGCACGGCCGTTACACCTGCACCGCCCGCAAACCCCACTGCGACAGCTGCATCATCGAAGACCTTTGTGAATACCCGGAGAAAACAGAAAGGTAACCGTGGACAAGTACACAAAAGTTGAATTTTTTGCAAAAGATTTATTTGAAAAAGCCCCTTTAGCTGAGTATTATCCACATATCACTTGTTGACTTTGGTGCGCTGATGCCAGAACCGGAAACAGCGGCACTTGCGCTCCGTTCGCCAGGCCAACAGACATTCGCGTAGTCTCAATACGCCAAACATCGCCTTATTTTCAAAGCTAAACAAAGCGCGGGAAACGAGGCAACGATCCATCGAACCAACAGTACAGGAGATATCGATGAGCAAAAAATTCGACAAAAAGCCGCTGGCAATCGCCATCGGAACTGCCATGGCCGGTTCGCTGTCCGCAATCTCGACCGCCGACGCCGATACCAACCCCTTCGCCATGAGCGAACTCTCCTCGGGCTATATGCAGGTCGCTCAAGCGGAAATGAAATGCGGCGAAGGCAAGTGCGGCGGCGAAAAGATGAAGGAGCAGATGAAGAAAGCGGGAGAGGGCAAATGCGCGGGAGCGAAGCCGGCTGACAGCGAGAAGAAAGCCGACGGCAAATGCGGCGCGATGATGGACAAAGAGGAAAAATCCAAGGAAGGCAAATGCGGCGGTGCCAAAACGGAAGAGGCTAAATGCGGCGCCATGATGGAGAAAAAAGCGGCCGAGGAATCAAAGCCGGCTGAAGAAAAAAAATAACGGGCGAACCCCGCAATGAGCGCGCATGACAATTCCATTCAAGGCGCCGGGCTGGGACTGAGGCGGGCCTTCATCGGCCCGCTCTCCGACGCCCCGCCGGAATCGGTCGACTTCTACGAAATCGCACCGGAAAATTGGATGCATGTCGGCGGCCGTTACGGCAAGCAGTTCCGTGCTTTGACCGAACGTCACGCTTTCGTCTGTCATGGGTTGTCACTCTCCATCGGCAGCCCCTCGCCGTTGGACGAGGCGTTCGTGCGCGACCTCAGGTCGTTCATGGAGCTGCATCAGATCCGTTTGTACAGTGAACATTTGAGCTGTTGCAGCGACGATGGCCATCTTTATGATCTGATGCCGATCCCGTTCACCACCGAAGCGGTTCACTACGTTGCAGAGCGCATTCGACGGGTTCAGGATATCCTCGAACAGCGCATCGCCATCGAAAATATCTCCTATTACGCCGCTCCCGGCAAGAAGATGGAGGAGATCGATTTTCTTAATGCCGTCATCACCGAAGCGGACTGCGATTTGTTGATCGACATCAACAACATATTCGTCAACAGCATCAATCATGGCTATGATGCGGAAGCATATCTGAAGGCGATTCCGGCAGAGCGCATCGCCTATGCCCACATCGCCGGCCACTACGTCGAAGCCGAGGATTTTCTGGTCGACACCCATGGCGCCGACGTCATCGATCCGGTGTGGAAACTGCTGGGCAAGGCCTATCAGCTCTACGGCGTGTTCCCTACGCTGCTGGAACGTGACTTCAACATCCCGCCTCTGGAAGAGCTGGTGCGGGAAGTCGATACGATTCGGGCGATTCAAAACAGCTGGAAAAAGCAGCATGGCATCCGCTACGCTTGACCCGACTCCTTCCCTGGCAGAGCAGCAATTCGCCTTTGCCGCCTATATTCGGGACCCGTACTGTCACCCGGCGCCCCGCGATGTCGACCCGCACCGCATGGCCATGTACCGGGAGCTGTTTTTCAACAACATCAACAGCTTCCTGGCCAGCGGCTTTCCGGTCTTGAAAAAGATCTTGAAGGAAGCCCAATGGACGGCGATGGTGCACGATTTTTTTGCCACTCACAAAAGTCAAACGCCTTATTTCGCTGAAATCGCAGAAGAATTTTTGAATTTTTTGCACAACGAACGGGCTGCGCAGCCCGATGACGCGGTGTTCCTGCTGGAACTGGCCCACTACGAATGGGTCGAACTGGCCTTGTCGATGGCGGAAGGCGAGGCGCCCACTCGAGATCCGTGGTTCCTGGACGACCCGCTTTCCCATGCGGTCATTCTCTCGAAACTGGCCTGGCCGCTGGCATACCGCTTTCCGGTGCATCGCATTGCGCCTGATTTCCAACCGAATGAACCACCCGAGCAGCCAACCTATCTGACTGTTTTCCGCGACGACGAGGATGAGGTCCGATTCATGGAGATCAATGCGGTGACCTACCGTCTGTTGCAGCTGATACAGGAAAACCCCAACGTTGCGACACGCGAGTTGATGCTGCAAATCGCCGAAGAGCTGGAACACCCGAACTCCGCGGTGGTGATGGAAGGCGGCGCTGCCACGCTCAGAGAACTGTCGGAGCGTGGCATCGTTGCAGGCGCCGGAGCACGTACCTGCTCCGATCCGAGCTGAACAAGACACAAAAAATCCCGACGGACTGCGCTTTTCTAGCGTCCGATTTCCAGCCCCGCCAGATAGGTCCGAATCAGATGCTCCAGCAACGACTCGACCGCTCCTACCCGCACGACATCGAGCTTGCCGGTCATGTACAAAATGCAAACACCGTGCACACCGCTCCATAGCGCCTTGGCGGCCTGCGTCACCGCCGCATCATCAGTCAGCATAATGTCGCGGACCGGCTCTTCGACCAACAGGAACAACCGGATAATGCGCTTTTCATACCACTCAGGCACCGGTTCGTCATCGTTCATACGGTGTTCGAAAATCATCCGCCAGGCGTGTGGATGCGCCACGGCAAACTGTAAATAGGCTCTGCCAAACGCCAACAGTCTCTGCCTGGGGTCGACAATCGACACCCCGGCATCGGCGACAGCCCGATGCATGGCTTCAAGATTGCGCGCGTTGACCTGCAAGATCAAATCGTCCAGGTTCTTGAACACAAGATAGAGACTGCCGACCGTATAGCCGATCGCTCTGGCAACCTTGCGAGCACTCAAACCCTGGAAGCCCTGCTCGCGAACGAGCTTGGAGGCGGCCTGCAAAGCCAGTTCGCGAATCTCTTCCCGGGTATGATCGCTACGGCGGCCCATTGTTCTTTCGTGCGGTTTGAGAGGTTTACTGACAGTCAGACCGAATCGGGATCAGAGCTCTGTCGATGCGTAGTCGGCCAGTCGCGACCGCTCGCCTCGCCGCAGGGTGATATGAGCGCTGTGCGGCCAACTCTTGAAGCGGTCGACCACATAAGTCAGTCCGGATGTGAGGCCGCTCAAATAGGGCGTATCGATCTGCGCAATATTTCCGATGCAGACGATCTTACTGCCCGGTCCGGCCCGGGTGATCAGTGTTTTCATCTGTTTCGCGGTCAGATTCTGCGCTTCGTCGAGGATGATATAGCGGTTCAGAAAGGTACGCCCGCGCATAAAATTGAGCGAGCGGATCTTCACCCGGTTGAGCATCAGGTTGCTGGTCGCCGCCCGCTCCCAACTGCCGCTGTCGGCGTTTCCTCCAAGCAGCTCCAGGTTATCCAGCAAAGCACCCATCCAAGGCGCCATTTTCTCTTCTTCGGTGCCGGGAAGAAAACCGATGTCTTCACCGACAGGAACCGTTTCACGGGTCATGATGATTTCCCGATACAACTTTTGATCCAGGGTCATGACAAGCCCCGCAGCCAATGCCAGCAGCGTCTTGCCGGTGCCGGCCGTGCCCAACAGAGTAACGAAATCAATGTCGGGGTCGAGCAGCACGTTCAGCGCGAAATTCTGCTCCATATTGCGCGCCTGTATGCCCCACACCTCGTGTTGTGCGCGCCTGTAATCGCGCGCCAGCTCAATGTCAGCCGCATTGCCGTCGCATGAACGCACGATGGCTTCGAACTTGGCATCACCGGGCGTATAGAGAAACTCATTCGGATACCAATCCTCGACCAGCGGTCCTTTGACTTTGTAGAACGTTCGATCCTGCTCCTGCCACGACTCCATCGTCTTGCCGTGCCGCTCCCAGAAATCCGCCGGCAGTGCACTGGCGCCCGTATAGAGCAGGTTGATATCATCGAGAACCTGATCACTGTGATAGTCTTCCGCCCGAACGCCCAGCAGCGCGGCCTTGATGCGCAGATTGATGTCTTTGGAAACGAGAATGACCTGGACGTCCGGGTGCTCCTGCCTGAGTGCCAGCACAGTGCCCAGAACCGAATTGTCGGGCAGATCGCCCGGAAGGGTTTCAGGCAGCAGCGAAATCATCCGGCGTATCTGAAAAAACAGGCGGCCGCTGCACTGCCGATCGATCTGCGACGTGTAATCCAGCCGCGATAAGATGATGCCGGCATCGATCTGGTTCTGATCCACATTGTGAATCAGTTCATCGAGAAAGCGGCTGACCTGTCTGGCATTGCGGGCCACTTCCGTGAGCCCTTTTTTTGCGCTGTCCAGCTCTTCGAGCACTACCATCGGAATAAAGATATCGTGCTCCTGAAACCGAAAGATCGCCGCCGGATCGTGCATCAGAACATTGGTATCGAGAACGAAAAGCTTTTTCTCCGGCTTCGACTCGCTATTCATAAAAGCCCTGGCAGATCAATTTGTTCCGCAGCCGCGCCGCCCATTCTTCGCCGCATCTCGCTCGCCCCAGTTCATCACTTCGTTCCCGCATCGTGGGAAGTCGCGCCGCCGTTCCGCTCGAGTTCAGTCAGCTTTTCCAACACCACCTCGACATGCCCTTTCACTTTGACCTTCCGCCAGGCATAAGCGAGCTTGCCCTCTTTATCGACCAGAAACGTACTGCGTTCGATGCCGCGCACCTTTTTGCCGTACAGGGTCTTCATCTTCATCACATCGAACAGTTCACATAGCTGCTCATCCGGGTCTGAGAGCAGATCGAACGGGAACGCCTGCTTGGCCTTGAAATTCTCGTGAACCCGAACGCTGTCCCGCGAAACCCCGAGCACGATACAGTTCAAAGCTTGAAACTCACTGTAATGGTCCCGAAAATCCTGGCCTTCGAGCGTGCAGCCCGGGGTATTGTCTTTGGGGTAAAAGTAGAGAACGACATTCTTTCCCTGCAACTCGGAAAGCCGGATCGTCTGGTCACCGGTTGCCGCCGCTTCGAAATCGGGCACCGGTCTGCCTTCGAGGACTTCGGTCATGAATCATTGACTCCTTTTTCGCGTGCTATCAACGTTTCTCGAATTTTACCGCATTCCGACAATCCGACATAGAGACACAGAGAATATTCGTGGCGCCGATCATGCCGGATGGACCTTTGCCCGCGCTGCCGTGCGCCAGGCTGGCCGATAGGCGCCCAACTCCAGCGGCGTTCGGAAATAATGCAGGGGATTGGAGCGCAGGCTTTTGGCCAAATCGGCGGGCCGGTTGCGGTGTTTTAGGGTTGACAACTATTGCTACCTTTTGCCACCATCACAATCGTGTTTTCTATTGAGGTCCAGCGATGGCAACGATGAATATCTCATCGCCTGACCCAATGCGGGACTGGGTCCAGGCTCAAATTCAGGCGGGCAAATACGCAAGCAACAGTGATTATGTGCGTGATCTGATACGGCAAGACCACGAGCGAAGAAATCAGCTGCAACATCTTCAACAAGCTATCACGGACGGTCTGGAGAGTGGAATTGCAGAAGATTTTGATCTGAAAGCATTCCTGCAAGAAATGAAAGTAAAGCACCTTAGATGACTACTACAAGTTGCTGCCGAAGGCTCGTGCCGACCTTGAAGAGATATGGCTTTATACCATCGATGAATGGGGTGCAACGCAAGCAGAAAGATATCTGGACGAGTTGGAGCAAAGTTTTCAGCTGCTCGCAGGGAATCCTGATATTTGCCTGGAATGGGATGATTTGACGCCTGCTGTTCACATTTATCACTGTATCAGACATTTAATCATATATTTCCAAAAAGAGGATTCCATTCTGATTCTTCGTGTTCTGCACGCCAACATGGATGTTGTTCGTCATCTTTAGCTGCGGTCAATTCCCAAGCCCAGCTTTTGTTCCGGTCTTTGGAGGACGGCGCTTTTCCGATCGGACGGTGAGCTGGATCATCGCCCATCTCCAGACGTTTGCGAAGTGGACTTCACAAATTGGCGCCGTTTGCGTTGGGCAATTCGGCCGATAAGCTGAAGACTGTGTTGCCGGGTGCCGGCCTTGAGACCGAGCGGGCGATCATGCCCGCCGGGCGACAGAAGATTCTGGATACGGCCGATCACCTCCCGGTCATCGGTGGGCGCTCGTGCAACCGACGGATCAAAACCGAACTGCCGGATGAGCGGCCGCGGCGGAAAGTCTATCGGCGCAGGCAGAACCGGGCTATTGTCTATCTGCTGATCGAGACCGGCATGCGCCAAGCAGGGGTGGTGCAATTAAATGAAGGGGATATCGAGTTTGCCCGCCGAGCGGTCTCGGCCACGGAAAAAGGCGGCAATCAGCAGGCAACAACCCGTGCTCCGCACTTTACCTCTTCTCCGCTCGTTACACCGCTTTGCGGTGTAACGCATCCGGAAACGCGCCAGACGGATTATCCACGCAAAGTGAATGGTTAACAAAGCGCATCCAGCCAGTCCACAAAAACAGGGATTTTTTTGTCTTGTTGACACCGGCTGGTTAATGGGTGATCCCGGTTACTCCACTTACACATTTTCTGTAACCGTTCAGACCCCCTCCAGAATTTTGCCAGTTTTTGCA
>DEII01000008.1 GCA_002352385.1 Methylococcaceae bacterium UBA2778
CTTTTTAGTGCGATTGCCCTGGGGGAAGAATCCATCTTTTCAGCAGGTTCTCGGTTCTATGCGTCATGCTGGCGACCTCATCTCCAGACCCCTGTCGCCTTCTTGAGCCCCACTTCGGCACGAAGGGCATCGTAGCGTGCGGCGATCGCCAGCGAATGAGCCTGGTCGCGATCCACGTTGGCATCGATGTAGCGGGTCACGGTCACCGTGCCGGCCTGCCATTGAAGCGTAACGAGACGCAGCGCCTCCTCCGCTGCCTGAACCGAGGCTTTCGTCACCTGTATCCGCTCCAGCGCTTCCTGCAGTGTCAGGTAAGCCGCTTTCACTTCACTTTCGACGCCCAGTCTGACGCGCCGCTCCGCCTCGCGGGCCTGAACCAGTTTGCGTTCCGCCGCAACGACGCGTTCGCTGGTTTCGAATCCGGAAAACAGTTCGAGCTCGACCGCCACGCCAGCGCTCAGGTTGTCTTTCGCTGTCGAAAAGCCCGGATTCCGGCTGTCCTGGCCGTAACTGACGAAGGCATCGGCTTTCGGCAGGTGAGCGCCGCGCGCCATTTTCAATTCGCTGACACGCATATCGATCTGCCGCGCTGCGGCTTCCACTTCCGGGCGCTGCTTGAGCGACTGCGCAATCAAGTCATCGAGTGTTGCCGGTGATCGAGGAATCGGAGGATTTGTCAACCGCGCCACCGCCAGGGGTTGGTCGACGGGCAGCCCGAGCAGGCGCTTGATCGCGGTATAGGCCAGTTCTACAGCGTTCGCCGCTTTGATTTGAGCATCTCTTACCTCCGCCAGTTGGACTTCGATCGACAACACATCCGATTTCAACGTCGTTCCTGTCTCATATCGAATCCGGGTCTGCTTGAGCTGACTCTGAACCGCCTCGATGGAACGTTCCGCGACGGCGAGCGCTGCTTGAGCAGCGAGATAGCCGTAATAGGTGGATGAAACCATCTGGATCAACTGATTTCGAATGGAACCGCGCTCCAACGCACTCACCTCGACGCCCAGTTCCACCGCCTTGCCGCGCTGGTAATCCTGGCCGCCGCGGTACAGCGAATAGGTGCCGACGATTTCCGGGCGAAAATTGGTCGTTCCACCCGGATGATTGATGTTGCTGTCGGGCGAAAAACGGCGCTGGGAGACGATCATCGAAAAAGCCAACGCCGGATTGTCAGTGTACTCATAGGCAACACGGGTCTTCAACCGGGGATAAAAGGCGGACATCGCCTCGCCCAGACGTGCCTGCGCTTCGCCGATGCGTTCGGTGGCGATGCGCAGGTCGGGGTTGTTTTCCAGCGCCACCGTGATCAAATCGTCCAAGGCCAATGGCCGTTCAATCGGAAAAGCTTTCGGAAAAGCCTTTGGCGCCGCTGCAGCTGTAGTTGGAGACTCATCGCTTGAAGAAACCCGGCTGCCGGCAACCAACTCACCACTGCACAGAGCCGCAGAAAATGCCGCACATGAGAACACCGCTATTGCTGCGGTAATGCCTCGATTCATCGTTCTTTGAGCCACCGCTCCGCTGTTTGACTGTGGATATTATCCCACAGTGGAGGATTAACCTTGACCTATTGCCGTCAAATAGGCACACTTCTTCATCATGCTGCTGAACGATTCCTTCCTTGGCCCGGGCCTTATGCGCGTGACCCCCGCGCTACCGAAAGAGAATGTGCGTATCGTTCAGGCCCTGCGCGAGCTGCTCTAACCATGCCGAGAACGGCGCCGTTCGAGACGCATCACCGCCGCTACGATGCCTGGTTCGTGCGTCACGCGGCGGCCTATCACTCGGAATTGCTGACCGTCCGTGCGCTGCTGCCCTGGCGCGGCCTGGGCCTGGCCATCGGCGTCGGCACCGGACGCTTCGCTGCCCCCTTGGGCGTGCAGGTGGGCATCGACCCGGCACGCGAGGTGCTTGACTATGCGGCAAAAAGAGGCGTATCGGTGGTACAGGGGATCGCCGAAGCGCTTCCTTTTTCAAATCACAGTTTCGACTACATCCTGAGCGTTACCACCATCTGCTTCGTGGATGATGCCACCGCCATGCTGACCGAGGCATATCGTGTTCTGAAGCCGGGCAGCGAGTTGGTGATCGGCTTCATTGACCGCACCAGTAAACTCGGGCGCCACTATCTGGCCCATCAGGCGGAAAACCTGTTTTACCGCGATGCGACATTCTACTCGGCAGACGAAGTGGAACAACTGCTGCTTGATACCGGCTTTTCCGAGCCCGTCTGGGTACAAACCCTATCGAACCCTTTGGAGGCGGTCCGCGAGATCGAACCCCCGCGCGCCGGTCGCAGTCAGGGGGCTTTCGTCGTAGTCAAGGCGAGCCGGGCGCCCGGATCTGTGCATGGTTGAGAAGATACCTGCACGATGCCCACCTGATTGTCACCGGCTTGAGGGTAAATGATTACATAAACCGTTACCTCAAGACCGGGAAAAGCACGATTGTCGGCGTCGGACGCGAAGTGGAAGGCCAGCGCAAGGATGGTTCGGTGGTCCCGCCCGATGTCTGCATCGACAGCGTGCAGATCGAACAGGTATTATTGAATCTGATACGAAACAGTATCGAGGCAATAGCCGAGATGCCGACAGATGCGAATCGACGGTTATTGATCGAAATCGGTTCGTGCGAAGGAAATCAGGTACAGATTCAGGTAACGCTCAAGAACACAGGTCCCGGGCTAGCCGGCGACCAGGTCGACCATATCTTTAAGCCGTTCCACACGACCAAACCGAAAGGCATCGGAATGGGACTGTCGATCAGCCGTTCCATCATCGAAGCCCATAATGGACGCCTGTGGGTGGATACCGATGCACCGGACAGCGCCGCCTTTCGATCTATCTTGTGTGAACCGCACCGCTGATCGATGCTTTTTGCGAGACTGGTGCGTTGTCATCCCGCTGCAGCAGGAGGTCGATGACGGCGCGTTTTGTCAGCCTTTTTGCATAGTCCTAACACTCTCTGGTGCGATATGATTGATCATGATGGCGGCACGGCCGATGATAATGAAGATTTCGTATTGAAAAAAGCAAAGCGCATTACAAAAAAGCATATCGACCACGCGATTAGAAAAGCCAAGGAGATTGAAGAAAAACTCAAAACACTCGGACCAGTGGGTCAGTTTTGGAACGACATTCAATTGTGCCAGAATTTGTTGAAGGATTATCATTCCGGTCGTTACAGAGATGTCCCTTCCTGGATTATTGCAGTGATTGCATTCGCGCTGCTTTATCTAATCAACCCAATCGAGTTGATTCCGGATGTCATTCCGGTGGTCGGCTATCTCGATGATGCGGTACTTGTCGCTATTGCAGTAAAACTTGCGAAAAATGAATTACAGAAATATAAAGAGTGGAAAACACATAATGACTGATTAGCTTCCTTTTTTATGCAGGAGACTATCCACTATGCCGGATCCGTTGGCTTCCCTCACGCTCGCCTTGGCTATCATCCTGTTCCTGACTGTTATTTTCTGGCCAACTTTTGGATTGATCAACCAGTGGAAGCGCCATCAGCGGACCTCGATCCGTGTGTTGACTGAAGATGCCCTGAAACATCTTTACAAAGCCGAAGTCGAAGGCCGTGGTGCAACGCTGCAAAGTATCGCAGGAACGTTGCAGATCGGTATCGAAAGAACAACCAGTCTACTGGCGTATATGCAACGGGGCGGTTTGGTGACCTGGGAAGAAGGCCGTCCGCAACTGACGTCAGTTGGACGTCATTATGCCCTGCATATTATTCGCGCACACCGTTTGTGGGAATATCAACTCGCCGATCAGACAGGCTACGGCAAAACTGAGTGGCATGCCCTGGCCGAGCACCGGGAGCATGAACTGACCCGGGATGATGTCAGTGAACTTTCAGTGAAGTTGGGACATCCCAGGTATGATCCCCATGGTGATCCTATTCCACCTGCCAGTGGCCACCTGCAAACGCACGGAGGCAAGCCGCTGATGACCCTGGCAGTCAATCAGACAGGGCATATCATTCATATCGAGGACGAGCCGGAAACGGTTTTTGCCCAGCTGGTTGCCGAGGAGTTGAGTCCAGGGATGGATGTGAGGGTCTTGGATAAGACGCGTGAGCGAATTGTTTTTTGGGCGGATGGAGATGAACATATCCTGGCACCGATGCTTGCCGCGAATATCTCGGTCGTCCCGCTTCCAAATGCTGACCGCTCGAAGTTTTTTAACACTGAGCACCTGTCCGACCTTAAACCTGGCGAACAAGCGAGGATCCTGCGCCTGTCCCACTTTTGCCACGGCGCAGAGCGCCGCCGGCTGCTCGACTTGGGATTAACGAAAGGAACTGTCGTAGAAGCCGAACTGGCGAGCGCCGGCGGCGACACCATGGCCTACCGCATTCGGGGCGCTTTGATTGCCCTGCGCAGCGAGCAGGCTCGATTGATCCATATTACCCGTTTGAGAGCCGCAGACGCACCATGATGAAAGCTGATGGCAATCTGTTAGCAACCGAAGCCTCGTGCAAGTCCTGTCCGCTTTACCATGCGGCCCACATGAAAAAGCTCGGCGTGGACATGGAGGACTGGGATTACGTTGTCGCTTTGGCCGGCAACCCCAATACCGGAAAGAGTACGGTCTTCAACGCATTGACGGGCCTGCACCAGCACACAGGCAACTGGCCGGGGAAGACCATCGCTCGGGCGGAAGGCGGCTACGCCTATGCGAATAAGCGGTATAAGGTGGTTGATCTTCCGGGGACCTACTCTTTGCTTGCTGCCAGCGTCGACGAAGAGATTGCCAGAGATTTCGTATTGTTTGGACAGCCCACCGTAACGGTTGTCGTGGTTGATGCGACACGCCTACAACACAATCTGAACCTCGTATTACAGGTGCTCGAGATCACCGACCGCGTCGTTGTCTGCCTGAACCTGATTGATGAAGCCATCCGACATGGATTACGGATGGATCATCGCCGCTTAGCGCGCGACTTGGGCGTTCCTGTAGTCCCTACGGTCGCCCGCTCCGGCGTCGGGCTTGCCGAGCTTTCACGGGCCATCCACGAGGTAGCGACCGGTAAAATCATTTGTCACCCATACCGGGTGCAAAGTGAACCGCCTGAACTGAAGCAGGCGATCAAGACGCTGACCGAGAAGATAGAAAAAGCCTTGCCGGATCTGCCGAATGCCCGCTGGATTGCATTGCGCCTGTTGGATGGCGATGAACGTATTGCAACGGCGCTGCGTAAAGGTGAGCTCGGAGATCTCAGAAGATCAACGGTCGGTGAAACGGATAGTCCGCGGCCTGCAGACGAACCAACTGAAAAAGCCTTAGTGGAGGAGATACTGGCGAGTGCCCAGTCTCGGCGCTCGACCATTGGGTACAATGTCCATGAGCGCTACGTTGAAGCAATTTACACCGATGCAGCGCGTCTCGCCGACCGCGCTGTAACCCTTGCCGATGAAAAACCGCGGTTCGATGTAGATAGAGCGATCGACCGATTGGTCACCAGCCGGATCTGGGGCTTTCCTTTGATGATCGGTCTTTTTGCTTTTATTTTCTGGCTTACCATCAGCGGTGCGAATATTCCCTCAGCCTGGCTTTCCGCTCTATTCATCGACACGATTTGTCCCATGCTGCGCGAAGGCGCAGCTGCCGTCGGCCTGCCCTGGTGGCTGCGCGGACTGTTGATCGATGGAATGTACCTGACAGTCGCCTGGGTCGTCAGTGTGATGCTGCCCCCAATGGCGATTTTTTTCCCTTTGTTTACTCTGCTCGAAGACTTTGGTTACCTACCACGGGTAGCCTTCAACCTGGACAACATCTTCAAGAAAGCGGGCGCGCACGGTAAACAGGCGCTTAGCATGATGATGTGCTTTGGCTGCAATGCGGCCGGAATCATCGCCACGCGGATTATCGACAGTCCACGCGAGCGCCTGATTGCGATTATCACGAATAACTTCGCCCTGTGCAACGGCCGCTGGCCGACCCAAATCATTCTGGCCACCCTGTTCATCGGCGGGCTGTTTCCGTCTCCGTTGGCCGGGCTGATCTCATCTGCGGTGGTCGTGGGGGTTACCATCCTGGGTGTCCTGTTGACATTCGCAGTCTCCTGGTTCCTGTCACGCACCCTGCTCAAGGGCGAGGTCTCGACATTCAGCTTGGAACTGCCGCCATACCGGCCGCCGCGCTTCTGGCAGACGATTTACACGTCGATGATTGACCGCACGATTTTCGTGCTGTGGCGCGCGGTGGTCTTCGCCCTGCCGGCCGGCGCCGTCATCTGGCTGGTCGCCAATGTCCACATAGGGAATGTGAGCCTCGCCCAATATCTCATTGGGTTTCTCGATCCATTCGGCATTTTGCTCGGCATGAACGGCATTATCATACTGGCCTTTATCATTGCCATTCCGGCCAACGAAATCGTTATTCCAACCGTCCTGATGCTGATTGTTCTTGTCACTGGAGCAGGCGATGTCGGTGCGGGAGCCGGCGTACTATTCGAACCGGAATCGGAAAGCACTCTGAAGCCACTGCTCGCTTCGGGAGGGTGGACGTTGCTGACAGCGATCAGCGTTATGATCTTCAGTTTGGTGCATAATCCCTGCAGCACCACCATCTATACGATCTACAAGGAAACAGGGAGCGTTAAATGGACAGCAATCGCATCTTTGCTGCCACTGGTGCTGGGGATCGTGTTAACCTTTTTCGTCGCGCAGTTGTGGCGACTCCTGGCCGAATTGGGTTGACAGTCAAGCCGCGTTGAAACCAAGGCTCGGTATTGATCCCAAGGCCATCGAGGCGGTCATCCTTTCCCTTAATCACTCCGACCACACGGGCGGGTTGAATGGTTTTCTCGAGCAGAACGCCGATGTCACAGTGCATGTCCCGCAATCATTTCCGGCATCGATCCGGCGCGCTGTCGAACGCCATCGCGCCAGGGTCAAGCAGGTCTCACCCAGCCACTGTAACGGAGACAGGGTCATCGCGATGTTCCGAGACGCGTGGGGCGATTCTTTCCTTGAGGGCGGATGCGGTGCCATCATCGAAGTATTGCCGTAAGGGCCAATGCGATATTGACAAAAGCGCCTGCCAGTATTTGTTTGGCCAGCCACCAATCACTTGAGTGCTCTTTCCAGCGGCATCGCCCTGTCCAGGAATCGTTTGCCCTTTCGCGTAAGCGCCCAGACCCGCGGCTGGCTGCGAAACAGGCAAGCGGCATGCAGCGGACATTGCTCGCAGGGAGTTGAACACTCCGGTACAACCGCCTTGAGGTAACCCCACTCCGTTAACATGTCAAGCATTGACCGGATCAGCGGCGGGCTCAGCCCCAACGCCTGCGCAAACTCGGATGCACGCGCAGTACCGGTTTCGGCCGCCAGGCGCAAAAGTTTCTCAAGCATCCAGGAGGATCCCAATCCCTAGCCAATAGGCACCCTGATAGACAAGCACGCCGGCGGACAAGGCAATCGTCAGCAGCAGGATCACACTGAACAGTATCCAGCGCCAGCTGCCCGTCTCCTGGTACATGACGGCCACCGTGGCGACACACGGAACGAACAGCATGATGACCGCCAGGAAGAACAGTGCGGTGGCTGCCGAGATCTGCGTGGCCAGAGTCTCAGCCAGTCCCTCGCTCTCCGAATTCGTTCCGTAGAGAATGCCCAACGTGGCGATGGCGTTCTCCTTGGCGATAAAACTGCTAAGCAGTGCCACCAGCAAACGCCAGTCCATGCCCATGAGATGCCCAAGCGGCGTGAGGCTGCGCCCGAACCGGGCGAGATAGCTTTGCTCAATGCCATCTCCGGGAAAATGACTCAATGTCCAGATGAGTACCGACATCAGCAGAATGATGCTGCCGGCTTTGCGCAGAAAAGCCCGGATGTTATGCCACACAAAGAGGCCTATCGTTCTGGCATCGGGCAGGTGATAAAGGGGCAGCTCCATGATGAAAGCCGTGTGCCGTCCGCGAAACAGGGTGTGATTGAGAATCACCCCTACGACCACGAGGACGAGAATGTTCAGCGCCACGAAGCCCAGAGATACCGGCAGGGCCACCTTGCCGAAAAAAACCGGAGCCAGAAATGCCAGCACTACCAGCCGGGCGCTGCACGGTACCAGCGGCGCCAGGAGAATGGTGAGCAGCCGGCCCGCGCGTGATTCAATCACACGTGCACCCATCACCGCCGGCACGTTGCAGCCGAAGCCGAGAAACAACGGGAGAAAGCTCTTGCCATGCAGTCCCACAAGGTGCATAAAGCGGTCCATCATATATGCGGCGCGCGTCAGGTAGCCGCTGTCTTCGAAAAAGGCGAGTACTGTGAAAAAGATCGTCAGGATTGGCAGGAAGGTCAGCACAATGCCCACTCCTCCAAGTACGCCGTCCACCAGAAGATTCACCACGTGGGATGGTGCACCTGCGAGGACGAGGGCGTCGGCGAGCCGCATCTGGAGCCGTCCAATGACCGCTACGTCCAACCACTCCTGGACCGGGGCAGCCAGCGCAAAAGTGAGCCAGAACAGCAGGCCGAATACGCCCAGCAGAATAAGCAGCCCCCAAAAGGGATGAACCGCGAATCTATCCAGGCGGTCGGTGAGGCTGATCTGTCCGAGACGGGGATGTCGCACGGCGGCGTGCACCATGCGGTCGATCCATTCGTAGCGGCCACCCGCGACGTCCAAGATGGCGTCCTCGTGCTCACCGAGCAGCGTCTCAATGCGACGCCAGATTGTGTGCGGGAGCGATCTTCGGGCTCTTTCAGTGATTTCCGCATCACCTTCCAACAACTTCAGCGCAACCCAGTCGCTGGGATAAGGCGCAGGAATATGCCCGTCGAGTAATGCACGCACACGGGTCAGCACATCCCGGTGCGGCGCCCCAATCTCCGGCCGTACCGGTTGGAAGCCCACAGGGTCGCGCGCCAGGCGTTCGGCCACCTCGATCAGCTCGGCTACCCCTTGGTTTCTGATGGCAACGAGCGGGATGACCGGAAGCCCCAAAGCAGCCTCCAAAACATGAGCCTCCACATGGATACCCTGGGTTTCGGCCACATCCATCATGTTGAGCCCAAGCACCACGGGAACGGGCAGCATCAGCAACTCGGCAAGCAGATACAGATTGCGCTCCAGGGCCGAGGCATCCGCCACCATCACTATTACGTCGGGATGATTCTGCAGAATGAAATCGCGGCTAATCCGTTCTTCGTCCGAGTTGGCGGTCAGGCTGTAAGCGCCCGGAAGATCGACGATGCGCATCGACACGCCGGACCGGATGTATAGCCCCTCTTTGCGCGCCACAGTTTTGCCGGGCCAGTTGCCGACATGCTGGCTAAGACCGGTCAGCAGATTAAAGATCGTGGATTTGCCGACATTGGGCTGGCCTGCGAGGCCGACAAGGAAGGATTTGTCGGCGTGCTCGAGTTCGACAGCCGAGCGCGGCTGACTATTCTTTATGCTTCGGCTGTTCACTGTGTACTTGTTCGACCAGAATCCTCATCGCCTCGCGGCGCCCCAAAGCGATGCGTGTGTCTCGTACCAATATGAGTATCGGCCCCTTCCCGCGATTCTGCAGCACTTCGATCTCTGCACCGACCGACAGACCCATGGCGGCCAGGCGGCTTGCAAAGTTCCTGCTTCCCAGGAGCCGGTCAACCACCGCCCTTGTGCCGGTAGTGGTCCGATCGAGTTGGAGGGACTGTTGCTCGCTCATTGGCCGTAACTATTCTGATCCCCTCTCCCTAACCCTCTCCCAGCGGGAGAGGGAACTGTGGAATCACTGGCCACTCGCCGCCTTTTGCACTCACAGAGGCTGATCGGAGATAGGGGGAGTGAATAAATACCATTGGTCGGTTTTGTTTGAAGTATCGGCTTTGCCAAGGCAATTTCGTTCAGAAGGTCAAGAGCCGGGGCGGCTGGCACCGCCCTCGATTAATCCCATGAGCAGGCCGCTGATAATCGAAAAACCGATCAGATACAGGGACAGGACCAGTGTGTAGTCTACGCCGAAGTAGTGCACCATGAGCGGCAGGAGCGGAATTTTGACCGCCCGGCTGTAAAGAAATACGGCTACAAGAGAAGGCCGCATGCCCCTCCGCTTGAATTCGGCCAGCACGGCATACCAGGCATAAACCGGTCCGGTGGACAAAACACCGGCGGCAACAGCGAACAGCCATCCTTTAAGACCTGATTTTCTGCCGAGATGCCGTTCGATCCGCGCAGCGTCAAAAAATAGATTGAACAGGAAGATCAGAATGAACACCAGCACAAGCACAGGGACCACACTGCCGACGATCTGCAGGAAATAACCTGCGGCGTTCAATGTCAAATCAGAATCAATCAGCGCTGCGAGCCCGTATAGCAGCAGGACGGACGCCAGGAACAACCAGCCGCTTTTGCCGCTCTTCTCTTTCCTTCCCCGTATATGCCTCATCCAATCAGCCGCAGCGTATAAACGGTGAAGTAAGAAACGCCGATGGCAAAAACGACACAGGTCAAGTTGCGAACAATTGCAAAGCGCCTGCCCAGCAACAGTGCCTCGGCCGGCAATTGCACGACGCCAACCGTTACCCAACTGACAATTAATGCGGTGACCGCCAGAAGACTCACTCCGCCGTCCAGCAGTTCTCCGCCGAGGATGTAACTCGCCAGCGGCTGGCCCACCGCGACACTGCCGATCAACGCGCCGAGCAGCACATCGAAGAACGCGTGGCCACCGAACAGCCCTGCTGATATCGCTCGAGGAAGAATCGTCACCGCAAGACTGGTCAACAACAGCATGCCGATGATGATCGGCAATAGATTCACAATCGTTTGCAGCGTCAGCTTTGCACTCTGTTTGACTCTTTTGTTCAACCTGCAACCTTTTGCAATCATATTCGCTTCAACTCCGACGCCATTTCACCGGGATCTCATTGCAATCGTGGTTGAGGGACGAAACCCAACATAATAGCCTCGATACGACCCTTACTCTCCGGTTTCGCTACCGCTCTGCCCAAGCTAGGCAGAGTTAATTCGCCACATTATAGAATTGCTCGATAACGTCAGCGCGAGAAATCTTTCGCATGTTTATGTCCATGCTCATGAGGCTCGGCGGATCGTGTGATCAAGGAACCGCTCAAATAATCGGCAACGGCTTTATCCGGATCGGTTTCGGTCGTAATCAATGGTTCGATGCCCATGGTCTCGAGGCGGCGAACAAGACCGGTTCCCATGCCGCCGGCGATCAAAACCTGTACATCGCCTAAAGGCGAAGGCTCGTGGGGGGATGTGTCGTGAAACGACTGCTCTTTCGGCAACTCCAGCAGTTCTTTACCGGAAACCGCTCCCTCATCGACTTCATAGATCCAGAATTTTCTGCACCGGCCGGTATGGTCGGTAATTTCACGCCGGTTTTGGCTTGCGACTGCAATCCTCATTATGGGACTCCTGATGACATCGGTTACATTTGGATCAAGTTGATTCCAACACTGCCTCATCGAAATAAGGTTCGGCATCCGCCTGGCCGATCGCGTATTGTTCATGCCAGCCCGCGGGAACAGGGATCAGCCGATACAATTGCGAACGTCGCGCCTCAAGCAGCCAGCGCGGCCTGTTCATATAATCGGCAGCGCAATAAACCCGTTTTCCTGCGCGCTCCCCGAGCGCATCCAGCCAATAGGCGCCTTCTTCGCACCGCATCAAGTGATGATCAAGGATAACCACATCGACATTGTCACACAAATGCAGTGCACTATTCCATGCACGACCGCGCTGCTCAGCCGTCAACGCGCCCAAGTATATCGGCGGGCCGGCGGCGAGAACAATGTCCGGTTGCCATTCGATGATACGACGAACGGTCGTCGCGTCCAGAAGTTGAATGTCGGATGCATGGACAAAGATCTTGTTCCCCATATCGATCCGGCTCATCATCAGGTTGCCGAAGGGACTGTTCGGCATGCCGTGAGGCACTGCCTCGGAAAAGGTCAGAGGACCTTGACAGCAGCCTTCGGCAACAGGCAACTTCCCGAACAGATCCGCCAAGTCGTGGAAACGTTGCTGCATTCTTGGTGACAAGTCTTCAGGTGCTTTGCTCCAACAGGTTAATCTTCGAATATCCGGCGGCAGGTGATCGATCGAAAGCTGGTAAGGATTGGCATGCGCAAGCGGGACATGATCACCATGTAGATGACTGAATATAACATCCGTGGCTTGGCTCAGTGCGTCAATGATTCGTTGGCGCACCCGTGCTCCAACAACGATTTGACACGGATGGGGCAGCAGGCCATGACGAAAATAACCCAGAGCAAGGCCCGGATCAATGACGATTCGGCGCTTTCCCGTCGTCACCAGGCAGCAAAGGCTGCGAACGCCAAGGGATTCCGTACCTATAATTTCGACTGTCATAGTCCCGTCGCCTGAAGTCACTCGATCGGCCGATAGAAGAAGTTCGAATGGTTTATGATAGATAATGAAGAAAGAAGAATAAAATGTAATCGGCACTTTTTCACGGGTTGCAAGTCATCAAGAATTCAGTCATGTCATTATTGGAAATCCGGTGTGTGTATTTCACCGCCGGGGGCAAACCTATCCTGGAGAATCTGAATTTCACGCTAGGGGAAGGTGAAATTCATGCCCTCATCGGAACCAATGGCACCGGCAAGAGCACGCTGGCACGGCTTGTCATGGGCTGCGAAGGCTATCACATCGGCTCCGGCGAAATCCGCTTCGATGGCCTGAGCATCAATGAGCTGCCAATCGAAAAACGCGCCGGTCTCGGCATCACCATGGTATGGCAGGAACCGGCTCGATTCGAAGGCATCACGGTTCGCGACTATTTAAGCCTGGGCAAGCGCGGAAGCGATCTGTCCGATTGTTTGGATAGCGTCGGTCTGGCATCCGGTGACTATCTTGACAGGATGCTGGACAATACCATGAGCGGAGGAGAGAGAAAGCGAATCGAACTGGCATCGATGCTGGCCCTAAAGCCCAGGTTGTGTATTTTGGATGAGCCGATTTCCGGGATTGATCTGGTCTCGGTCAAGGACATCGTTGCGGTGATCAGGCGGATACAACAAAATGGATCCTCGGTCCTGTTGATCAGCCATCGGGAGGAGATCGCATCGGTTGCTGACCGGGCATCACTGCTGTGCGGTGGAAGAATCGCCATGACCGGCGATCCTGATACAATCGTCCGGGATTATAAGTCCAGACACTGTGTCATCTGTAATGGCCAAATATGCGACTATGCCACTCATTGATAAAATTCTTTCTTTATTGGATTCCGCTGGAACAAACAGCAGCGTTCTGGAAGACCGGAACACGGCTCATATTGTCGCTGACGGTCAAAACCTGTTGAGTACGCAGGCGATTCCGGGCGTCACAATCGATATCAAAGAGCGCCCCGATATTACGATCGCCGGGATTACAATAGCCGGCGAAGCCCGTGTAGCTAATCCGATTCATTTTTGCTTCGGCATGCTCCAGCGTATCGGCACGCAAAATTTCAGGATAACGATCAAACTGGAACCGCATGCTCACGCCAGCTTTCTCGCCCATGGGCTGTTTTCGAACGTCGAATTTGCCCGGCACATCATGGATCAATACGTCGAAATCGATGAGGGGGCGAACATGCGTTTTACGGACAGCCATTTTCACGGTATTTCAGGCGGCATTGAAGTAGCTACCACGGGCAAGGTGAAGGTTGGCAAGCAAGCACGATACATTTCCGATTTCTCGCTGACAACCGGCCGAGTCGGGAAACTCGACCTAAAATACTCAGTACAGGCGGACGATCATGCCGTCGTGGAACTCACATCGCGCGTTTTTGGCCATGCCAGTGACATCATAAAAATCAACGAGGATGTCCGTCTTGACGGACTGTTTTCCCGCAGCCTGATCAAAAGCCGTGTCGCCCTGGAAGGAGAAGCAAGAGCAGAGATTATCGGTACCACGGAAGGGCGCGCCGAGGGTGCACGCGGCCATATGGATTGTATGGAGATCATCAAAGATCAGGCTGTGGGGCAATCGACGCCCAGTGTCAAAGTCAGCCATCCACTGGCAAAGATCACCCACGAAGCGGCGATCGGCACAGTCGACAAACAGCAGCTGGAAACACTGATCGCTCATGGTCTTTCACCCGAGCAGGCGGTCGATGCCATCGTCTTGGGAATATTAAGGTAACGTTGGCCCCAGCACCTTGAATGTCGCATAATTTCTCAATAACCTGGGGCGCCGCATAAACCGCCGGGGCGTTCCCTGAAGCTACTACACCACACCGCTTTCAATCAATTCTTTCGATGCTGCGAGGCCACACATTGATGAAACCAGCCGACTATAAACCCTATTTCGACAGAATCGATACGGAACTGCTAAAAATCAGCCCGCAGGGCGATATCATGCTGCTGCGTGTCATCGCCGCAGTGATTCCTGTTGTTTTTTTTGCCGGGGACTGTCTGTATGACATGCCCTTTTTCTATTGGGTGGCTGTTCCATTCTATCTGTTCTGCCTCGCCTTATACCTGGAAGGCTTGTTGAAAGCCGTTCTGTTGATGCACAAGGTATCGGTCGAACTCTTGATTGTACTGGTTATGACGGTCACACTGATCGACGGCGAGCCATTGAGCGGTGCGATGGTGGCCTGGTTTATCGGATTGGGCTTGTATATTTCTTTCACCATCATCCGAAAGAACCGGGAAAAGATCGAAGCCCTCATTCAGGAAACCAGGAAAACCGCCAGGGTCATTCGAGGTGATGAAATAGAGGAGGTGCCGATCAATCAGATCCGTCGAAAGGAGATGGTCATCGTACCGAAAGGCGCTATGGTCCCGGTCGACGGCACCATCGTCGAGGGCGCATCATCCATCGATGAGTCCTTTGTCACCGGCGAGCCCTTCCCTGTGTACAAAGAATCCGGCGCCACAGTGACTTCCGGCACCCTCAATCTGACGGCACCACTGCAGATCGAAGCCGATAAAAGCGGCAACGACTCTTTTGTCTCGGTGATTACGCAGGAAATCGAAGCAAGCCTTGAGAAGAAATCGGAACTGCAAAAGCGGGCCGATTCCACCGTTCAGATCCTTCTTGTTTCCGTGACCGGGTATGCATTCGTGCTTTTGTTCGCGACCGGTAGCCTGCATATCATGGCTACGGCGCTCGCTGTCCTCTGTCCCTGCGCCTGGGCTTTGGCGACGCCGACTGCATTTGCCGCCAACATCGGCCGCCTGGCGCGCTCAAACATTCTCGCCCGCGGTGGTGAACCGCTGGAAAATATGCAGGATATCAGGACGCTCATCCTCGACAAAACCGGTACGGTGACGCTGGCAGAGCCTGAAGTCAGTGACGTCATCGAATTGAATATGCCGCGACGGGAACTGTTGGAACTGGCGGCATCGTTGGAATCCAGATTCGACCACCCGATCGCCCGCTCGATCATCACGTATGCAAAAAACCAAGGCATCACCCATTTCCGGCCGGTCGAACACGCCGAAGACATTCCCGGCCGGGGCATCGAGGCCCGGATCGGGGACAAGGATATTCTCATCGGCAGCCCGGAGACACTCATGGGCCGGGGAATCGAATTGCCTGATATCGACTACACCGGCAGGGCGATCTGGGTGGCTGTCGATGGTGCGGTCATGGGTGTGATCGTTATTCGCGACATCATGCTGGCGGCAATGCAGGGTCTGGGCGAAACCCTCCGATCTTACGGCATCGAAAAGGTCATTCTCGCCACTGGCGACAATGAAGAACAGGAGGCAAAGCGGGTGGCCGAGTACATCAACGCGGATGAGTATTATTTCAACTATTCGCCGAAGGAGAAGACCGCACTGGTCAAAAAGATGCAGTCCGAGGGCAAAGTGGGTATGGTCGGGGACGGGGTCAATGATGCGCCGGCACTCGCCGCGGCCAATGTCGGCATCGCCATCGGCGGGCACAAGAATGTCAACCTGGCGATTACATCATCCGACATTGTCATTCTTGGGAACGACGCCAAGGACTTGATCGAGGTGCTGCAGCTCAGTCAAAAGATGGGCGGCATCATCCAGCAGAACTATACCTGGGCCATCACATTCAACACTGTAGGATTGGCGCTGGCCACGTTTGGATTTCTCAATCCCATCCTAGCCGCGCTTCTTCACCATGCCAGTTCGGTGTTCGTGGTCGTCAACGCGAGCCGCCTCTATTTCACCAATATCGAAAATTCGGTCTTCGGTGCCCTGTTCAAGCGGATGGATGACTTTTCACAACAAAGGCGCGAAATTACTGCGACGAAGGTACACTCTGACGACGATCAGCGCAACGATCCACTTTCTATTGATGGTTGACCGCCCGGAGATAAAAGCGTTTGCCGTCGTAGTCGATTTCTCTCAGTTTTCCTTCGTCCATAAGATGCTGGACGACACTCCAATCGGTGTTTGTCTTTCCGAGCAGCGCCAGAACAGCCTCCCTGCGCATGGGATGAACGGAGGTAATGGCAAGCAGATCCTCGACAAAATCACCGCTGGAGGCAAAGGCGTTCCCTTCGTAGCCGGTAAGCAATTCGACCCCGGGAATTCTGCTGCTGATGATCTGGTAGACACGGTTCAGCACCTCCTCGCTGGGTGCCCGCACAGGCTTGTCGGCAGTCGGCCTTATAGGGATGGAGAGATAGGCCTTGTCAGGTGCAAGCTCGGTGAGAAAGTCGGTTAATCTGACTGCCGATTCATCGGCGGTATTCACGCCTTCAACGAGCATTGTCTCTGTAGCCAAAATGCCATCGAATTGTTCGGCAAAAGCGAGCATACCGGACAAAATCCGCTCCAGCTCGAGGCTTTCGTGTGGCCGATTGATGGTCCGCCATATCGATTGATCCACGCTGTCCACTTTGAGCGAAACCCAGTCCGCCATTTTGAGCTGTTCCCGGACACCCTTTTGCCAAACAAGCGATCCATTGGAGATGATCGCAATCTTGATATCCAAACCGCACAATAATTCGATGGCGGCGCCCAAACCGGCGTCGAGCGTCGGCTCGCCATCGGGAACAAAGGTCAAATAATCAACCGGTTCACCGCGCTGAGCCAGCTTTGCCACACGTTCCTTGACTTCATGAAAGATCCGCTCCGGCCGATAAAAGGCACGAGGCTGATACTCCGTCGCCCTGGTCGGGCCCACCTGACAATATAAGCACGAATAGGAACAGTGCTTTGGCGGAATGTTGTTGATGCCGAGACTGCGGCCCAGGCGTCTGGAAGGTACGGGTCCGAAAACCATCATTATGGAAATGATTTTTATGGAAGAGTCAGTTTATTCGCAGAGCCGCGGGCACATCTCATCGGACTCCCCCCGCGCAACCGCCCCCGCCGCCGCGCTTTACGCATCGCAGAAAGGCAGGTAAGTGGCGCTCTCGCGAAGCGGCCTGGAGGTTGGCCAACACACGTGCTACATCGTCCTCCTGAACCGCAGCGAGCAATCTGTCGTACATGGCAATATTTTCGATTTCGGCGTCTACACCAGCCTGACAGGCTTCCAGCAGAGTGTCGGGAACGCGAAGCGTCGTGGTCCACTTGTCTTCCGGAGGCGCAATTCGGTACTTCTCGAAGAGAGGAAGCAGCGCCGCAATATGGCGTTGTTCAGCCTCCACAATATTGACGAACGGTCGAACCGGTCCAAATTGATCGATCATTTTCCGGTACATCGCACGCGCTTTGTATTCATCGTCCAGTGCCTCGGTCAATACCTCTTGTAAGGTCATGGTCAATCCGGCTTCAACAGCGATCAGGCAGTTTCAACAAATGTCTATGCCTTATAGTCGCCTCACACAAGTACAAATGTATCGTGATGACAGTCACTTCATCTCATACCCACATTAAGGCATCGGCGGCAAAATCGGCTCTGCCCCTTCAAACTCGGCTTCGGGATGGTGCTTCTTGATCGCCGCGCCGATTTCATCGATCCGCTCTTTTGGAATATCGATCAGAATCAGGAATTCGCCCCGTTCGATCGCCTCTTCGTAGGGTTTGAGGCGCGTATTGCCGACATTCATTCCGACCATACCACCCAGCCATGCGCCCACGCCCGCGCCCGCCAATGCGCTGACCAATACGGCGCCGCCGCCGAGAACCAGACCGGTCGGCAACGCAACGGCGATCAGCCCAGCCAGCGCTCCGACCGCCCCGCCGATGCCGAGAGCCCGCTCCGTTGCAGGAATAAAATCGGACTTCTGGAGCAAGTTCGCTTCGGGTAGGTCCTCGAGCGGCGTGCCTCTTTTAGCCAACACATGAATATGGCGCTCCTCGATACCGAGCGCACGCAGTTCGTCGACAATCTTGTGCGTGCAATCAAAATCCGGCGCCAAAAAATAGATTCTTCTCGTCATCGTAGTCCACTCCTATTCAATCAATTCCAGAACTAACATCACGGGCAATAGTCGAACTGCTCGTTTCCACTCTCTTGCCTGCCGACAGAGCCTCATACCGGCACTTCGCCTGTTTGTTGATGTTTTCTCCGCGGTAATCCTAGATTTTTGTTCCAACTGTTCCTTACTCAGTGCATAATGACATCAGCAGTTCCTTATTTACTATGCGCTTTGCGGCTCTGTTTGTAAAGCCACGTCCGCTTGGCATGGAAGCAACGAGCCGCATCGCTCTCCGCCAGTCGGAACAGGCCGGCGGAGATGAAGTCAAACGGGCGAAGCGCCGCCGGGCAGCATGCTTTCCAGGAGCGCGGCGTAGCGTGTGGCGGACCGGCAATCACAAGTTGGGGAATATAATGCAGAGCACAGACGATGTCCTGACAGTCAGCAACCTTAACGTATCCTTTAACGGCGATCGGATCATAACCGATCTTTCTTTCACTGTTGCGAAGAGCGAAATCCTGATCATCCTGGGCCCCAACGGGGCCGGCAAAACCACCCTGCTCCGAGCCTTGCTGAATTTGCTGCCCTATCAGGGCTCCGTCTCATGGCGCGCCAAAAATATCAGCTATCTCCCGCCACAGGAATTTCTTCAGCGTCAGAATCTTCCGCCGCTGAACATCGAAGAATTCTTTTCTTTCAAAACGAACGACATCGAAGCCGTGAAATCGATACTGACCGAAGTCGGGCTCGATGAGACGCTGCTGACACAGCAATTCGGAGCGCTGTCGACCGGCCAGTTTCAACGGATGTTAATCGCCTGGGCGCTAGCCGATGAACCGGACGTTTTGATTCTTGACGAACCCACATCGGGAATCGACGTCGGGGGGGAAGAGACCGTTTACAGCCTGTTGCATAAGTTTTGGCAGAAGCAGAAACTGACTATTCTGCTCGTTACCCACGATCTGAACGTCGTGTGGGAATATGGCACTCAAGTGCTCTGCCTAAACCGGAAACAGATGTGCATGGGGAAACCGGACGAAGTTCTCACACCGGAGCAGCTGAAACAGCTGTATGGCACCGGAATCAAGTTCTACAAACATCAACATCGATAAGATAATGATCACAAAAATTCTTCTGGCACTGGTTCTCGCCGGCAGCATCGGCGCGGTCGCGGGATACCTGGGTTCGCTGATGTTAACCAAGCGCATGGCTTTGATGGGCGGTGCGCTTGGACATCTTACTTTGCCTGGAGTCGCCCTGGCTCTGCTGTATGATTTTGACGTTTCACTTGGCGCTGTTCTATTTCTCGGCTTCGGTGTATCGATCATCTGGTATCTCGAACAAAAAACCACTCTGCATCTGGAAGCATTGACGGCGGTCGTTTTTTCGGCATCGTTGGCCACCGCTTTTCTGTTCCTGCCGAAAGAGGAGACCGACATCGCTTTGCTTGGTGATGTTTCTCAGATCTCGCCACTCACAGCGCTCATTACTGTTGGCATCGCGGCCCTGCTTTTCTTTGTCATCCAATCCATCTACTCGGACATGGTCCTGGTCGGCATCTCATCGGACCTGGCGCAATCGCGAGGCATCGACATCAAACGCCGGAATTTGATCTACCTTGCCTGTATCGCGGTGGTAGTGGCATTAGGGGTCCGCGTCGTCGGCGGTCTCATGACAGCGGCACTACTGGCGATTCCCGCCTGTACGGCCAAAAATCTCGGCACGAACCTCACACAATACGTAATGATCAGCACCATCGCCGGAGCTACCGCCTGCATTCTCGGCGTCATCGGCTTCGCTGTCACCGGCCTACCCGCCGGTCCCCTGATCATCATTATCAGCGCAATGCTGTTTCTGGTTTCAGTTGTCAGGAAATCCTGAGTTGATTCTGTTTGAAATATCGGCTGCGCTTAAGCAAAATCCCAGTCAGGAGCCGGAGCGGCTGGCGTGGTCCTCAATCTGTCCCATGACGAGACCGCTGATAATCGAAAAACCGATCAGATACAAGGAAAGTGCCAGTGTGTAGCCGACACCGAATTAGTGCACCATGAGCGGCAGTTTGACCGCCTGGTAAGACAAAGTGAGCCTCCTTTAGCCGGCCCTTGTCAATTCACCCGCATGCCGTCAGCGCGGGAAATCTTTCGCATGCTTGTGCCCATGCTCATGGGGCTCGGCGGATCGAGTGATCAAAGAACCAGCCAAATAATCGGCAACGGCTTTATCCGGATCGGTTTCCGTCGTAATCAATGGTTCGATACCCATGGTCTCGAGGCGACGAACAAGGCCGGTTCCCATGCCGCCGGCGATCAAAACCTGTACATCGCCGAAAGGCAAAGGCTCGTGGGGAGATGTGTCGTGAAACGACTGCTCTTTCGGCAGCTCCAGCAGTTCTTTACCGGAAACCGCTCCATCGACGACTTCATAGATCCAAAATTTTCTGCATCGGCCCGTATGGCCGGTAATTTCACGCCGGTTTTGGCTTGCGACTGCAATCTTCATTATGGAACTCCTGGTGACATCACTTGGATTGGGGTCCGGTGGATTCTAACACCGTCCCATCGAAACAGGCTTCTGGCCCATCGTAGTAAATCGTGCATGCCAGGCGGCAGGAACGGCGATCCGCCGACACAACCGTGACCGTCGCAGTTTTTGCAGAAAGTGACAATACCCCTGTTGCGGTCATCTCAGAAATCCTGGATCATAACCCTTTCTCTCATGTTGAAAATTGCTTTGGAGGCTGTCCTAGAATAGATGTAGGTCGAGCGCAGCGTAACCCGGCAATCCGAGTGTCGGGTTACAGCGCGCATAAGATTCAGTATTACCTAAAAAGCGGTTTTCTGTAGTTTTCCCAATTTTTCTCTAAACGCATTATCTTTTACGTATCATGCGTTTATGGTATTCTCAAGTTTTCTGCAGTTTTCCTGAGTTTTCTTTACGGCGTAACCCCCGCGTAACCCAGCATGGACCAATGGATAAATTTCACTAAGCGCAACCTTGACAACCTGCCACTGCCGGAGAAGGAACGAACGACCTACCGGGACACCAAAGTAGACAGTTTGCAAATTCGTGTGTCGGCGACA
>DEII01000193.1 GCA_002352385.1 Methylococcaceae bacterium UBA2778
GAGGGTTAGGGTGAGGGGATCTGAATAATTACGATTGAATGATCGATTTTCAACTGCAGCTCCTGATCATCCTGCTGTCGGCGCGCCTGTTCGCTGAAATAGCCGTCCGGCTGAAGGCGCCTCCTGTCATCGGCGAACTGATGGCCGGCGTCGTGCTCGGCCCGAGCCTGCTCGGCTGGCTGCAGCCGACCGAAATCATCAAGCTGCTGGCTGAAATAGGCATCATTCTGCTGCTGTTTCAGGTCGGTCTGGAAACCGATTTTCAGTATCTGGTCAGAGCCGGCCCGAAAGCCTTCATCGTCGCCATCGGCGGCTTCCTCCTGCCGTTCGTGCTCGGTTTTTTTCTCTGCTACTCACTGTTTTCCCTGCCGCTGCTGCCTTCCCTGTTCGTCGGCGGCACGCTGACGGCAACGAGCATCGGCATCACCATGCGAATTCTTTCCGATTTCGGTGAGCAGCATGGCTACGTCGGCCAGATCGTGCTTGGCGCCGCAGTCCTGGACGATGTGCTGGGCGTGATCGTGCTCGCCTTGTTGTATGAATTTTCGATCGGCGGCGGCGTGAGCCTGGCAAATGCAGGAAAAATCGGCCTGTATATCGGTATTTTCTTCCTGCTGGCACCCATTGCGGCAAAGCTGATTTCAGTCGTCATCAAACACTATCATGTCAAAAGCGAAATGCCCGGACTGATCCCGACCACCATCGTCTCTCTGGTGCTCTTTTTCGCCTGGCTGGCGGATGAGATCGGAGCGCCGGAGATACTGGGTGGCTTCACCGCCGGAATGGCCCTCTCCAGGCGCTTTTTCCTCCCTCTTGGCGTCGCACTGAGCGTAGACGCCGATTTTTCCAAGCGAATCGACGAAAGAATGAAACCGATCGTTCAGCTGTTCGCCCCCATTTTTTTCGTCACGGTCGGCCTGTCGCTGGATCTGAGTGTGGTGGAGTGGAGCCAACCGTTCATCTGGTACTTTTCGCTCTCCCTCCTTGTCGCCGCCGTCATCGGCAAGTTCGGCGGAGCGATTCTTATCCGCGAAAACTGGCCCACGCGGCTCGTAACTGGCATGGCCATGGTGCCCCGAGGCGAAGTCGGCCTTATCTTCGCCGAACTAGGCCGTGAAGCCAAAGTATTCTCCAACGAACTCTATACCGGCGTCATCCTGGTGATCGCCTACACGACGCTCTTTGCGCCCTTTTGGATCAAATCGTGTTATCGATCGCTCAGGCATCGTTTGGACGAAAACATCCTTAACGGAACCGAACATTAGGCTGATTGGTCCACAATGATGTTCCCTGGTCCCCACGGTCCGCCGCCACTCCTAATTAAGGGATAAGGCACGCAGTGCGTACCCTACGGCTCTCCAACCGACTATTCCGGCAGGACAATGTTGCGGAACGTCAAATTGACGCGGGCTTTTTTAGCCTGTTTGGTTTTCGGCACGCAATGACGCCAATGCGTTTGAATGACGCCGCCCATCAACAGCAGGCTGCCGTTGGTCAGCTCGATCGTCACCATTTCTTTGGTTCGGTTGTGGCGGATTTTGAACGTTCGCTGCTCGCCGAAACTCAACGATGCAATGAATGGCACAGGCCCCAGCTCTTTTTCTTTATCCGCATGCCAGCCCATGGAATCATTGCCGTCCCGGTAGAGATTGCCGAGCACGCTGTTGAATCTCCGTCGAGTGAACACTTCCACCTGCCGCCGCAGCCGGCTGAGCAGTGGCGTCCACGGCAGCGGCTCATGAACGACGCCTGAATAGGTGTAGACCGCCCCAGGACCACCATACCAGCAAATCAGCCGCGGCACCTTGACGGGCCGCCCGTAAATCCGGATCGACTCTTCCTGCCAGGCAAGGTCATCAAGCAGAGACCGACGAATCCGCTGGGCTTCATCGTCAGCAATAAAGGATTCGATAAAAACGAGTTCCCCGTCGGAGGATATCAGTGATTGTTCCACTGAAACATAATACTCCCAAGCGAGAATAAATTCCCATAGCCGGTTGACTGGTGCGCGCGCCCCAGGACCCTGGAGCGTATGCTTGAAGCTGATCTGCCGAGGGAGAATCTCTGCCTACAGCGCCGCTTTACACCTCAACAAACGAATCGAGTTGCAGGCCAGAAAATAGGCCCGCATCTCCTTCTCGTTCATCTGCGGCGTCCTGCAACACAAGGTCTCAATGCCCAGGGTAGTCTTGATATTTTGTGAGGCTTCAGATGGAACCGGACTGACTGGAAGCGGATTTTAATCAACTCTATCTCAATGAATCGGAAGCAGCGGAACCGGTGCCGGAGTTTGAGTTTGAGTTTGATCAGAACGTGAGTCGGTAAATTTCAAGAATTTGTCCTTCAGTAGCCGTTCCAATTGCTTGATGCAACGGCCACAGACGTCTTTTTACCTTTGGCACTGATATCGGTTTTTCGACTGTCATTTTGACAGACGAATGTACCAACAAGGTGTCACTTTTACCAACTTCACGCCGGAGTTCCCTGTCTCAGATCGAGTTTGTTGGCGGCAAAGCGTTGAAATATCCAACAAACTAGCGTTAAAATTCGTATCCATTGGTTTAAAAGGCATTCCGGCATTATTTTGGGTTTCGCTGACGTTCGCCAACCCACCTGCAACACAGTTATGGATTCGAGCGCAATCTACGACGGTTAGATTCTAATGAAAATGCTGTCGTAATATTGCCGAAGTTTCGGATCAATATCGCATCAAACTCCGCCAAGCTGGCGCTCGAAATTATGGAACAAGAACTGATCATCATCCAGGAAAAAAGAAAGAATATCCTAATTTTTTTGGCTGGGTCCTCGCTTATTGTCTTGACGTTGTTTTTTTTACTCGACACCATCACTGATAAGTTGATTGAAAGCGTCGACAATATTCGCGAGGAATACAGACCTGTGGTCAACCAGGTGGCCACGACTGTTGGAGAAGCGGGGGAAAACCTGCACACGCTGACCGGATCCGGTGTTAAGGTCATGGATACGTTTACCGAGGAAATCCCCCAACTGCCCGATAAAATAGCCTTGACCGTCGATAGCGTCAAGACGGACTTCAACGAAACTAAATCCGGCATCGTACAGGAATATGCTGAACTGAAGAAGGCGGTGAACGCCGATTACAGCCTGTTGAAAATGGAACTCAACTCGCTGAAGAACGATGTCCGAAAGGATGTCGAGTGGCTAAAATCCGAAGTGGAAAAATGGCGCCAACTGATTATTTTCATTGGCACTTTGATCGGCTTCATCGTTTTTTTGACATCCATTCAGGATATTCTGGAAAATATCCGCTGGGCCTGGACGCTAATTGCTGGATTTTTTAATAAGAAACGCAAGAACGAAGCCGAGGCCCAGGAAACATCGAATTAAGGCATACTCGTTCCATACCGTGTGATCGTTTACCCAGCAAAAGGGGTAAAGCCCTTTACGAAGACAAACAAGGGGCGCCCTTCGTTAAATGAACTTTAGGCATCCGTCACCTTGCGAAGGCGGCCCCGCCGGCGCTGTCCCACCTCCTTCTTCAGCACTGCCTCAATTTCGCTACGGAATCGGTTATCGCCCAACGGCGACTGGTGGTGCCGAAATCGTGGCCGATCAACTCACCCAAGCCACTGTGCTCCTGTAGCCACGCGTGCGTTGCCAACTCGCTGCCGGGAGCTGCCATGCGGGCGACAATGGTGCCGATCGCCGCATTGAGTTGAGGGCTTGTGAACCCCAACGCTTCCAGTTTCTGGTCCAACCCAACCTGGCGCAGCACCGACAGGGCTGCGTGCTCAATGCCGACACTGCGCGGGCGCAGTACATCCAGACTCTCGATATCGACGTTCTGATAGTCCGGTTCCGAGCCATCTGCTTCACTCACTCTGGCCTTAGTTCGGACTACCTGCGCCGCATAGCGCTGGGCGGTGGACTCCGACTCAGTATCCAGGTCCGGGGGAAACAACTCCTGCTGACCGTTCAGCAGTTGCTCGATGCGCTGTGCCAATGCCGCCTACTGCTCCCGCGGTACATCGAAATGCCTTCCGAGGTTCACCAGGGTGCGCTGACGGACACCTTGGTCGGTACGGACCGACTCCACCAGGCGATAGGTATAGTAGGGCTCGCCGCTGCGCCGGCTTTTGATAGTGGTGCGTCGAATGTACATGCCGGCATCGTAGCGGTGCCGGGCGGCGGAGTCAATGCTCCAAGTAGCGATTATGGCACTACAGTAAGAGCCCGAAAATCCATCCGATTGATATCAAAGGAGTTATTTTTTACAAACCCCGATTTTTCGTCTAAAAACGAGGAAAATAGGGGCAAAATGACAAATATGGGTTAATACTACTGTTCACAATGTGAGGATTGTTTCAATCCGCTCCCGGCGGTGAAGCCGGGAGATGCAGGGGGACGGCTTATTGAAGCGACTCCTATTCAAAGTTTCAATCCGCTCCCGGCGGTGAAGCCGGGAGATGCGTCGCATTAATGCAGAACTCCTAACCGTGCAATTTGGTTTCAATCCGCTCCCGGCGGTGAAGCCGGGAGATGCAGCCTGATGGCAACCGTTTGAAACAAGGGCACATTTCCCAAGGTTGCCGCGAACAGGCTGAAATACATTTTACTTTTTTCCCTCCTCTTTTTCACGGGTTAATCAAAATCAGATTTTTCATGGTGTTAGGAAAACGCGAATTACCCTTGGTTTCTGCCGTTGCTTGAGGTTCGCGCGTTTATACAATCAGCGGATCGTCGTCAAAATCGATCGATTTGAAAGTGCCGAATTCCATGACATTTTTCCCTAATGGTTCGCCGATTCGGTAAATCCGCAAATTATCCTCGGTTTCATCGATCTCTTCCAACAACTGGTGTCTCAGAGTTTCCAGTTTGGCGGGATCTACCCGACATTCAAAAACAGATTTCTGCACCCGCTGCCCGAAATTCAAACAGGTTTTGGCCACCCGGAGCAAACGCCTGCGGCCTTCCGAGGTTTCGGTTGAAACGTCGTAACTGACCAGGATTAACATATCTTCTCCTTTTTTCAATCCGCTCCCGGCGGTCAGCCTGGGAGATACGAAAACGACCTGTGCTAGCGCGCATTGATGGCGCTGCTTTAATCCACTACCGTTGCAAAAACGGGAGATATTCCTCGATGTCGCCGCGCAAATGACGGGCCAGCAGCCGGGCCTGCACATGGGGAAGCAGACCAACAGGTATGGATTGATCCAACAGAGGGTGGGTCAATGTCTCCTGTTTACGCGCCTGATAGGCGGCGATGACGCTCTTTCTTCCGTCGTCATTGAGCAGCACGGCGCCATTGGAGAATTCACTGAAATCCCGCTCCTTGATCTGCTCCCGATTGACGAGGGTCAACGCCAGCCGGTCTGCCATCGGCGCTCGAAATTCCTCTTGCAAGTCCAGAGCCAAAGCTGGCCTGCCCGGCCGTAAAGCGTGCAGAAACCCCATCTGCGGATCGAGGCCCACCGATTCCAGCGCACTGCGGCAATCATTCAGCACTAAGGCATACAGGAATGAGAGCAAGGCATTGAAGCGATCACGGGGCGGGCGCCGGTTGCGAGTATCGAAGGAAAAATGGTCCCTGCCTATGGGTGTTAGAAGCAAATAGAATT
>DEII01000156.1 GCA_002352385.1 Methylococcaceae bacterium UBA2778
CGACTTCCGCTTCTACGCGCTGTATGACAAGATATCCCGAGAAGACATCTTGGCGCATGCCTATGCTCAGTGCCGCTCTAACAAGGGTGCACCCGGTGTGGATGCTCAAGACTTCGAGGATGTTGCGGCGTATGGTGTTGAGCGGTGGCTCGGTGAACTGGCGCTTGCGCTTAGAGAGGAGACTTATCGACCGGATCCCATCAGACGAGTGTTTATTCCGAAAGCCAACGGTAAAACTTAGACCACTGGGTATCTCAACCTTATGAGATCGGGTTTGTATGACCGCAGCGATGCTGGTGCTTGAACCGATCTTTGAAGCCGATCTACCATCTGAGCAGTATGCCTACCGCCTGGGCCGCAATGCCCAACAGGCGGTGGTTGAAGTGGAAGAGCGGTTGTTCCGAGGCCGCCCAGACGTTGTCGATGCCGATCTTGCGGACTACTTCGGAAGCATTCCACATGCTGAACTGCTGAAGTCGGTGGCACGCCGTGTCGTTGATCGAAGCATGCTGCACTTGATCAAGCAATGGCTGGAATGTGCCGTGGTAGAAACCGACAAACGAGGTCGGAAGAAACGAACGACTGAGGCCAAAGACAAGCGGCGCGGGATACCGCAGGGTTCACCCATTTCACCGCTACTGGCGAATTTATATATGCGCCGGTTTGTGTTGGCGTGGAAGAAGTTTGGGTTAGAGCAAAGCCTTGGTAGTTGTATCGTGACTTATGCTGACGATCTTGTGATTCTGTGCCGACGCGGGAAAGCTGAAGAGGCTTTACAGCGAATGCGCGAGATTATGAGACAGCTGAAGCTCACGGTCAACGAAGAAAAGACACGAATCAGTAAGATTCCGGAAGGCGAGTTCGACTTTCTGGGTTATACGTTTGGGCGGATGTATTCGGCGCGCACCGGCAAGGCCCGATTGGGCTACCGGCCGTCGAAGAAGAGTATTAGGTGCATGGTCGAGAAAGTCCATGCGCTGACCGCCTACTCGATGCCATGGCAAGATACCACGATGTTGGTGAGCAAGTTGAATCGCATGTTGTGTGGCTGGGCGAACTACTTTCAAGTGGGGACGGTCAGCCGCGCATATCGCGCACTCGACAGCTACACAGCAGCGCGGTTGCGTCGGTGGTTACGTCACAAGTATAAGGTCAGGAAACGCGCGGGCGGAGGCTATCCACCTTCGTACCTTTATGAGACATTAGGTCTTGTACGTTTGACCCGCTTGGGATGTGACGTGTCGTGGGTGAAGACGTGAAGTTTTGTCCGAGAGCCGGATGCGGGAGATCCGCCCGTCCGGTTCGATGAGAAGGATGTGGAAACGGAGTGATGGTTCGGATATTGAGGCACCGCCAGACGAAAGGGGCGGCAACAGATAGGCTGAACCTTAGGCCACCGCGCCACATCTTTACTCTACCGAAAACCGACCGTTGATCAAACATCGCAATTCGGCTTCAGCATCGCCAGGGAGGGTGGTCGCTTACCGGCCAGGAACGATCATTTCCAACGTCATCAATCCTCCGCGTTTACGGCAGTCATCTCGTCTCGAGGGATTATGCGAGATATAAAGAAGCGTATAATCACTGGCTTGACCCCGCACGTTAACACACAATCATGATCAATCGCGCTGTTCTTATCGTCCGTCCGAAGGTGCCCTTCCTCGATTGGGCCGCACGATTGGATCATTCAGGGCGTACTCCCGGACGTGGAAGGGGAACAAACTGTCTACCTCATACCGAACTTTGATATGGACGACGATGCGCGAACGATCCTCGAAGAGGTCTATCCCAAGGTATTCGAATACGAACTCTGGGGTTTGGCACACCGACGAATCGGCGTGGCCCGAAAAGCGAGATCTCAAGACCTTTGAGGAGTGGTTTGCGATTGAAATGCACTCCGTCGTCGAAGACTTATGCGACTACGAAATTATCGAAGAAGACGACGACTGAGCACCGAATATTTCCAATGATATGGGAAAAGAAATAGATCCAAAGCTTATTCGCACTCTTAAGCGAAATCAGTTAATCAGAAGCTTCGAGAGCGTAGTCAGAGAATATCCAGACGCTCTCTCCATGGGACGAGAGCAAGCCGTAGACCATCTTCTGTCACTTGAAGATGATGGAAAAATACTTATTCGCTTTGAAGCGGCTAACGATTGTTTGTTGTGTAAGATTGACTGGCTCTCTTGAATCGCAACGCAATAAGTTAATAGAAATTATGAGATTTTATCGGAAAGGTGTTGGTTGCCGTAATACGGCGCTCCAGCTGATCCAGGTGGGCTTCAATCGTTAATGCAGTTCCTGAAATGGACCGATGAAGGTCCCGTTTGGGTCGGTAAGCGACCATCTTGCATGGTAAATGATTCGGTTCCTTACAACCACAAGAGGAACCGATCATGGATCAATCCACCAACTCACATAGGGACAAAGAACCCTGGAACAAAGGCAAACTGGTTGGTCAAAAACCACCGTTGAAACTGAAAGAAATCTGGGCAATCCGGATTCGTCTGCAAATAGCGAATCGAGTGCGTGACTTGGCCTTGTTCAATTTAGCCATCGATAGTAAATTACGCGCATGTGATCTCGTCAAATTGCGAGTTCGAGACGTGTCTCACGGAGACCGAATCGCAAAACGAGCGATGGTGATGCAATAGAAGACCCAACAAACTGTTCAGTTCGAAATGATGCAGCAGACACGCGAAGCTATTGCTGACTGGATCAACCATGCCAGCCTGGCCAAGGATGATTACCTCTTTCCGAGCCGAACCAAAAGCTCTCTGCATTTGTCGACGCGACAATATGCAAAAATCGTCGGGTCTTGGGTGGCATCGATTGCTCTCGACCCTGCAGCATACGAGACTCATTCGCTTCGACGAACAAAAGCCTCTTTAATTTACCGGCGAACCAAGAACTTGAGAGCTGTGCAGCTGCTACTGGGACATACAAAATTGGAAAGTACTGTCCGCTATCTCGGTATCGAGGTCGATGACGCGCTCGAAATGGCCGAACAGACCGAAGTGTGATTGCACTTTTGGCCGGAAGCGACTGTTCTCAATGGTCGCTTACCGGCCAAAAGCGGACATTCAATTGAAGTGACTCTATCCATATCGGTGAACCATCCACACCGCCTCGAATCGCTCCTGCCCGTGCACCGCCGGACAGGCTGGAAGCGGATTTTGATCAAACCTATCTCAATGAATCGGAAGCAACGGAACCGGTGGTGGCGGAGTTTGAGTTTGATCAGACCGTGAACTGGTAAATCTCCAGGATTTATTTTTCAATCGCTGTTCTATTTGCTTAATGGGACCGGCACAGGCATCTCTTTGCCTTTGGCACTGATATCAACTTTTCGGCTGTCATTTTGACAGACGAATGTACGAAAAAGGTGCCGCTTTTGCCCATTTCAGCTCGGACTACTCTCTCCTATATTCAGTTTGTTGGGAGCGGGCGTAACCTACGTTCCGCGCTTAACCATAAATCAGTGACTTAGCGGGCTTTCTGGGAAGAAATAATCAACCATTTAGGCACTTAATGTGCTCAATTTTCGTCGTAGAACAAACAATCAACAAGTTGCTGCGCGGAAGACGGGTTGCGCCCGTTGGGAGCAAAGCGTTGCATTTTCCAACAAACTAGCGTTAAAATTCCTATGCATCGGGGTCGAACGGATTTCGCGCTATCCGTTCGACGATCAACTCCTAGCCGGGGAAATCTAGCCCGCATTTCTCACCGGGTGCAGCATCCACATGAGCGTGTAGCTGGCAATCAGACCTATGGCGGCGAAAGCTGCCAGAAAGAAAAAGAAATGCTGGTGCCCGGCAAGGCCGGGCGATTGGTCAAGCAGTAAACCCCCTGTATAGCTAACGAAGATGTCGGGCGTGAACCCCAGCACGGACACCAGGCCCACGGCCGTTCCGGTCACTGCGGGAGGCACTTTTTCTTCCTGGAAGAGTGCAAAGTAGAGGCTGCGCAGGCCAAAGATCGCCGAGCACGCGACCAGCGTATTGAAAAGGAGCGCCCACACGGTACCGGGTAGCGGCGTATTCAGCGCGAAGAAAAGATCCGATGCCAGCAGTATCGCGAAGGCAATCACAGTAATGCGTGAGACCGTGAATCGATCGCCAAGGAAGCCGGCGCCCACGGCGGCAACGGGCCTCATCCAGGAGCCAATGGCGACAATGCGCGCGGCGTCCACTTCGTCCATGCCATATCCCTGGACGGCATAAAGCGAGTAATTGTCAAACCCCTTGTAGCCGACATAGGCGCATACCACGATGAGGGCTTGGAGCCACACCGCCGGCATGCGCAACACACGCTCGACGTGGACCCAGACATTCTCTTTTTTGGGTTCCCAGTCTTCGAGATCCGGTTCGCCCACCGGGTGACCTTCCGATATCACGAACCACACAAACACACCGGCCGCGGCCGTGACGACCGTGTAGCCATAGATGATGGCGCAAAGTGCCTGCTTTTTTTCTTCGAAGCTTGCCGACGCATAGCCGTCTGGAAAGAAGAGGCCGAAAAAGACCACGGCGATGGAAGCCAGGGCCGCAGCGAGCAGGCCGCGACCGCCTTCCAGGAGCCCGTACGCACGCCCTTGTTCATCACTGCCACCCCAATCTCGCGTCGCACGTATTAGCGCCGCCCAAAAGAGCAGGATCGTGGTAACACCGAAGAAGCCCCACAGAATGGGCGCACCGCGGTAACTTGGGAGAGTGGCCATGTATAGCCCGCCTGCCGCCGTCGACCAGAGCGAGAAAGCAAGGAGCTTTCGCGCCGGGAACCGGTCCGCCAATGGCCCGCCGGGAAAATACGCGGCCATCGCGAGGATGCCATAGATACCTTGTGCGGCGCCCAGCTCCGTATTGGTAAGCGCGAATACCTCAAGAACCGTAGGGCGGAAGAAGCGCGCCACGTGGAAGGGCAATGCAAAGACGGCCTCGCCTGCCAGGATCAGGCCGACCATGAACATGAATCGGTGCACAGTTTGAGACTTATCGGACATTTGATTGCCTAATGGCCATCACTGTATCCTCCATCTTGACGGCCTTGGATACTTCTCGCGCGAGTATAAATGCGCCCGAACACATCCAATAATCAGCGCGGGATATCGGAAGCCGGCGGACGACACATCAAGCAATCGATCAAGAAGTTCTCGAGGGAGCCCCGGTGACGACGCTGCGCACGATGTAGCCACCCGAGCGCTCATCCATCTCCAGTTCGAGCACCAGATCGATCGTTTCCTGGGCCGGATCGTCCGCTTTAGTTGACTTCGTTTTTTTTCGGCGTCTCCGGTAGCGACCAAGTCGAGTGAATCGACAGCCATGCGAATATCTGCCGAATTTTTACCGGAAAGCCGAACGGGAGGTATCTCAATTAACTCAAACGCCGCTTTGTGCATGACCGGTTTGAAGTCCTTGTAGCGTTCCCAATCGCAATAGACCTTCTTCGTGACAATACTACCTTTGAGCAGGAGGCGTTCGAGAACTGGCTGAATGTCAAACTTAGCGTATTTTGCATCGCGTACGCCCAAAGCGATGTTTTCAAAATCGCAAAACAGCGCGAGATTCCCCCCTCTGTTCATTAGGCTACTTTAACGTAAACGCAACACCGAATCGTGCCGCATGGGACCTTTTTCAACAAGCTGCCAGGATATCTTCAGCGCCGCATCAATCGATAGGAAATTCAACGCCACTGTCCAACCTATCTTCGGGTAAACGCTACCCGAAGCCGATCTATTTGGCAAGATTTTTTAATCGTTGTCTGGGTATCTGAGGAGACTCAACCATTGTGGGATTTTTGGGCGTAAATGATGCCTTTTGAGCCCGTTATCTGAAAGGTGCGCGCAAGAAAATCTCTGCCCGTCAGAATGGCCGACTGGCATCGGTACCGTGATGCTACCAGCTTACGGTCTGATCAATCTCGAACTCCGTTAAGGCCTGCGGTATTTGAATGTCTCCTTTGGGTGTGCGCCGTGGTAAGGCGG
>DEII01000194.1:0-1137 GCA_002352385.1 Methylococcaceae bacterium UBA2778
GTCCGCATTTTGAGAATGCGCCCGAACAAAAAGCGATAATAGATAATCTTAAAAAGATTAAACACGATTTGGATGATGAGTACTACGTCCTCACTGTCGGAGGAACCGTGGTCAGTGCGGGAGATAATCCTTGGCTTGATATTAAGTTAAATTGGCTTGATATTAAGTTAAATTAAAGATATCAATCAATCAACGAATTTTAAGAGAACAGGATAAAATCATGAATACTAGCAAGCATGTTATAATTATCATATTCTGCATAACTTTATTGGGATGTGGGACTTTTTTATCGGTTGGAGAAACGACGGTTAAGAATTTTAAACCTCGCGGGGTTACCGTTAATAAGAGAGCAATCTATAAAGCTGAAGTGACGCTATTGTCTGCTACTGGAGATAAGGCTGAGCTATTGTCTGATTCTGGCCATTCATTGTCTGATTCTGGCGATCCTGTTTTTAAGTCGACCACGGTTGTGAGTGGAATTGATAGCAATAATGTATTGGTGATCAATGGGACTCGTATGCCATTCTCATCAGGACATCTTAAATTGACCGTTTCCGAGGAGCAGCTAACGACTGAGGTTGGAATCACGAGTGAAACTGGTGCTGTAAGGGCTGCTCAAGCAGCAAGTACGGTCGTAGAGACAGCAAATCAATAACCCTGGGCACCTTTGATATGCACTACATTGACGGTGAGTCAATTAACGTCGGATACCCTCCGTTTCGCTATCTGGAGAAAAAGGATGAGGCTGTCAAATTTTGAGGCATAAGGGGTCAAGGCAAGGAATAAGGAATAATTAGGAATAATTGGGGTCATATATGGTCTGCCCTATTAGCCCATCTTTGTAGGGTCGTTTAGAAAACTCCTGAAAAGACAGTTGGTTGCGATTTTTAAGCAGCCTCGGTTGGCACTACAGATTTTGCGCTGTCAATAATCGTTTTAAACGACCCTATCGGATCGGCTTGAATACCTAATGCCTGATAAATGACTTTCTGTTCCACTTCAGCTTTCGTGGTGGTTCTGATATGAATCATCTGACTTTCATTCGTCGGCATACTGACCCTGACTCTTTGCTGCGTCGACATAATCTTTCGGATGCCTTCCCAGCTCAGGTTGATACCCTTCTGCTTCAGTTGGTAA
>DEII01000194.1:1257-26089 GCA_002352385.1 Methylococcaceae bacterium UBA2778
GTCGCTTCGATTTCCGTTAATGTAATATAGGTCTCCCATAACTGTTCTTCAGACCAACCTTTAATGTTTGTCCGCAAACAGTAGACGCCTGTGAGGTGGTCCTTGTCGTTGGATTTAGAATTACGGCGCCACTTGATAGCAACGGCTTTTTCTTTATTCTCATCGGCGATGACATCAATCGAATATTCCTGGGATACGGTGCTGTTTTTCTCCCTGAGTCGTCCTATTCTCTCGACAACTCTTTCATAGTTTTTGACTGTCCCTTTTTTACCCAAGCCATCATGCAGTTTCGTCAGTGCTTCTTCCATGCGTTGGTGAAAACGATTGCGGATCCCTTGCTCCTTTCTAGCCTTCAATTCAGAGTGACAATACAGTCGGGTTTCCCCTGTCTCGGCGCATACTTCTTTCAATACCGTCACCTTGTTTTTACTATCATCCCGCACCAGCACCGTTCCTTCATTGTCTTGTGGATGCTCTTTTCGTTGCTCTCGGCTCACGACGATATAGCGGTGACCCTGGCTTTTTAACCATTCAACATTATCATCCGATGCAATGCCTGCATCCATGACAATAATGGGGCTGTTGCCGCTTGAACGGCCGTCTCCCTTGAGTTCATTGAGCATCGTCTCCAATGGGTCCCCGGTTCACTGGCATTGCCTTCGAACACCCGGCTGTGGAGCGGAAAACCATTGCCATCGAGCACCAGGCCAAGCGTCACCAATGGACAGTCACTGCGTTTTTGTTTGGACCGCCCATGCTTCGCTTTGGGGTTCATCTCGCAGCTCCCTTCGAAATGGGTGTTGGTCAGATCATATAACACCACTGAGCGCGATAAATTGAATAAGTCCTGCTCCCGGTTGTTTCGTCCCGCGCAAAATGAGGGGATTTATCTTGACCTATTTGAGGTGGGACAGCAATGGGCGTCTCGAGCTCATTGAGGAACACGGTGAACCTCAATGAGCGCGGGATGAAATAAGCTGTTTACATGGGGATCTCGTCGTCGAAGTCGCCATCGTCAATGTCCGGCGGACGCAGGCGTTCGCGTTCCTCTTGTTGGACGATGCGCATGAGCTGATCGTGATAGACCTGGAAGAATGTGTCGGTGAGGTGGCTCAGGAAAATGAACATCTGATTGACGGTGCCATCGGGAAGGTCGGAAGGAAAAAGTCGGTCAAATGTGCGAAGTGGGTCAGGTCTTGCATTCATATATTTTACGAATTAATCATGATCGGCAATCTTTTGGGGCGTAACCGACGTTCGACGCTTGGCCATGAATCAGTGGCTTAGCGGGCTTTTTGGCAAGAAAAAATCAACCACATGGGCACCCGCAGGCTCAATTGCCGTCATCGAACGAACAATCAACACATTGCGGCGCGGAAGACGGGTTGCGCCCACAAAAATTTGAAGCCTACCTCCCGCGGTCCGCTCAGCTTGCCGTAATGCGTTTAAACAAAACCTCGTTGCATGAATACCGTGAATGTATTAAGCTTACTAAATGATAGCTTCATTTGGAGATCGCGCGACATCGGATCTATATCATGGGATTTCCAGTGCCCGTGTTCGGCGATTACCATCGCAAATTTGTGAATCTGCGCTGTATAAGCTTGATATTCTTAATGCCGCTCAGTCACTTGATGATCTTCACTCACCACCAGGCAATAGACTTGAGATTTTGAAGGGTAATTATCAGGGATTTCACAGTATTCGTATCAATTCGCAATGGCATATCATATTTCGGTGGCACCTATCAAATGCTCATGATGTCAAAACCATTGATTACCACTAATCGAATATCGGAGATATCAAAGTGATCCCATCTCATAGAAAAGTGACACACCCTGGTGCTATTTTATTGAAAGAGTTTCTTGAACCTATGGAGCTTACGCAAAAAACGTTAGCAGTCCATTTAGGCATTCCAGTACAAAGAATCAATGAAATAGTAAGGGGCAAAAGAGGCATATCACCCGAAACTGCTTGGTTGTTATCAGAAGCCTTTGGTACATCACCTGAATTCTGGTTGAATCTACAATCGGCATATGATCTATCGTCACACAAGCCCAAGCAGCATGTCCCGCCTTTGGTACAAATTGGCGCATAATGGGAAAGCATGGGGTTTTCCAATCGCCATTCCCGCCAATGAGTAGGTCTGAAATCACGAATTTAGATCAATCGACACGACAGCTATCTTGACAACCATGGGAGGATGCCATGCCAAAAGCGTCAACAAAATCAGAATATAATTTCCACCGGGCAGGCGACTGGATTGCCACGGCCGTTGGAAAAACATTGGAGGGGACGCGTTGGGTATCGGAAAAACTGTTTATTCTCATTAAACTTTTCGCTGCTACTTCTTTATTCATCATTGTCATTTTTCTCCTGGTCAATGCCTTTAAAGATCGAGAGAAGATTTCTGTTCAACCATTCTCTGTCCCTGAAGAGATGCAGAAAGACCATAAAGCAGCTGGCAGCATCATCGCCAATATCATCAAACAAAAGTTAAGGACAAGACGAGCAGATATTGATGCGAGCATCGAAGATCTATCTGGTGAGCATGAGGCAAACAAAACATTAGTTTCCCATGGCAAAGGCGTTTTCAAAGGAGAAAACATCAAGTTGCCAGAGACCGGAATATCTATTAATGACGTTATTGAATTCCTCTCCGGACTTTTCGGGCGAAAAAATATCACTGGATCAATCTATGAAGACAATAATACCCTCTATTTACAAATAGAAATAGCTGGCGATATCTTCACTACTGGACGCAGTATCAAAGATAAAGAACAAACATCTTCATTACACATCGATCTCATTGAGGAGATGGCAGACGATGCGACCCACGATATACTAATTATGGCTTCAGAGAAATACCGGCTATACTTTTTTTGCACTGATGATCATTCACATTCAGGAGGTGACTTCGAACATCCAGGATACAAAGAACTTTTCGAACTATGCAATAAAGTCAATAGAAATTTGCCAAACGTCCCTGAAAGCATTCAAAAAGAGTTAGAGAATAGGCGTGACAAAGATAACCTATCCGATTCCTCTAATATCGAGCAATATATATTGGCAACCCTGGCAAACAAAATAGGTCAATCAGCAATCACTTCATCTTCGAACGTTGATCACCAAACGACTCCGAGCGTGTCTGAGGAAATTAAAAAAGTGGCTCTAGAACCGCAAGATTCTCATGGTAACGGGCCATCAACGCCTTCACCTGGTGAATTGCATGACACTGACGCTGACACCGACCCCTCTAAATCAAAGGGACCTGATCAGGAAAAAATGGACAACATCAAGCAGCGCCTGACGACATCAAAACTGCTACAACTAGAAAAAGCTTGCAAAAAGAGAAGGAAGGCGAACAGAATCGTATCCAACGCAGAAGAGAAAGAGGCTGGTATAGCTTATAAGAACGAAGAGTTCTCGAATGCCGAAAAAGCTTACATTCGAGCTATCGAAGCCAACTGCAGCAACCCTTATGCCTGGGCAAACCTCGGCATTTTGTTATCAGACTTAAGAAATAATGTGCATTTTGATCCAATAGAAGCCGCTGTTGCCTTAAATAAAGCGATAGAGCTCAAACCAAAAGCCGGCTGGATGCGGCATAGCCTTTGTGTTGCGGAAGCTTACAATAAAGAAGAAAGATTCGAAGAAGCAATTCATAGTCAACCGTGCCGTAAAGCAAGATCGGTTGAGCCCGGAAAACAACTTGTTTACGACAAGTTATTTAATATTGCCATCGCTGATAAATACAACCACTTAAAAAAATACAAGGAAGCTTTTAAGTTCTATAAAAAGGCAATCGAAATGGACCCAAAACGCACATGTCGCATGAAATCAGTGGTCGAACAAATGGACTCTATAAAGGCTAAGACAACCATTAAAAATCTACAACACGAGATTTGTGATGCACTAAGCAACGCCTATCCGGCAGCAAAACCGGATGAAGCTTGTGAAGAAACACTAATTGCCTATCAAGATGATCATTGCTGACCAAAAACAGGCTATAAGAAAAAATGGGGCGGAACAATCCCAAGCGGCCTTACCAACAATTATGCCCGCCAAAATACCCCACTTGGGCCCATATTATGCACACAGGAAAACCAAGCTCAACCATTCCGTTACAAGAACACCGATTGCTGTCATAACGACACATCAATCCGCTCCATGATATAACACAAACAATCCTGCCGAATCACCCGCTCGTCGAGCGTCAACATCGAGGGCATGATATTTTTTTTCAGCACGAGCTCACCATCATCGTTGACCTCGAAATAGTCCGAGGTCACGTCATCGCCCGTTTCATGGCAGGCCAGCAGCGGGATCTTTGAATGATCTCTCACGCTGCCGATCACTGTCTCGGCGGGGATTTCGGTGAAGTTCATATAATCGAGATCGTTGACCAGCCGGAAGTCGACCGGCTTTTCTTCGAAGCTGAAAGAGACAGAATCCGGTATCGTCACTTGAGCCACGGTATGAAACAGGTCGATGTTGCGTGAAGCGGCCGGCTGTTCCGAAATGGTGATCAGATGGAGACAGGTGTCGAGGTATTCCAGAGCGTGCTCGACGCCATGGGCCTGGCCCGGTTTGCCGCACTCCAGAGTGACGGCAGGGCACAGTTGCGCGAAGGCCGCGGACTGAACCCCTTTGGGGCGAATAAAGTAGACGACCAGACGGCTGAAGATGTTGGCCAGCTGCAGGTAGCGCGGATCGAGCCGGTTGACGCATCCATAGTGAGGGTTCAGGCCGGTATTGTTGTGTATGTCGATGCTGGCGAAGACGCGGCGTCTGACCATTTCGTCGACGACCTGTTGGGTCATGATGGTCTCGGGGCCGGCAGGCGCCTCGGTGCCGGGCCAGATGCGATTGTAGTCAGGCTGATGATCGAGCCGGCGCAGGCCCTCTTTGGCGGCCAGGACGTTGCTGAAAAAAATGGAGATCGAACGCGGCAGATCTCTCTCCATGTATTTGTTCAGCAGCGCCTGAACGGCCAGAAAGCCGGTCGATTCGTTGCCGTGCTGCAGCACCGAGATGAACAGGGGTTGTTCGATTCGCCCGGGCAGATGCATCAGGGTTGGCTGCGGAAAAATCGTATGCAGCTCGTCCGGTTTGATGCTGGTCAGCCTCTCGGGCAGCGTATCGACCTGTCTGAGCAGTGGTGATGTCAACATAACTCCCATTCGTGGACTGGGCGTCCGCTCTTTTGGTTGGCTAGATAAACGTTTGTCATGGTTTGAAAATCGCTGCCGCGGACGGCGATGAACCGCCGCTGCCATTCACTGCCGTTTTGGCCTGACTCGACCCGCTGCCGAATGACAGAGAGGTACGCTTCCGCATCGCCTCGTTCGATGCCCAGCTGCAGCAGGCCCTTTAAGGCATTGGGGATCAGCTCTTCGAGCAGCAACGGTTTCATGCGGCACTTGCCGCCCTTCAACCAGACGATCGGCGCGTTCATCCCAAAGCGGGCGGCCTGATAAAAGTTATCTTTGGCCTGTGCGAATGGGATATGCGGCTCCGGGTCCACCGCCTGCCGGCTCAGGTATTCGGCAAGCCCGTAGAAAAACGCCGCGTTCGCCAACATATCGATGATGCCGGGTCCTGATGGAACGACGCGATGTTCGATGCGAATATGCGGCGTACCGTCGTCGTCGAAACCGATCAAGGGCCGGTTCCAACGCCAGATCGTGCCGTTGTGGAGACGCAGATGTTCGAAAGCCTCGCAGTCGGAGTCCTGCTCGATCGGCAGCAGTACCGGAAAATGGTTCAGGTTTTCCTCGAAACATTCCAGGATGGACCGCCTCGCGTAGCCGGAGCCGAAGCTGACGCGGTGCAGCGGTCCATGGGCGGCGCCGTCGAAACCGCCGACCTCGATCGATTGTTCGAACACCGGGATACGGGTTTCCGCCCATAGATCCTTGCCGAACAGATAAGGCGCATTGGCACTGACCGCAACCATCGGCGCTGACGCCAGGATCGCCGCGTTATAGTAATGGTGCGCCCGGTCCAACGGGGCCTGGATATGGATCTGGAACGATGTCGCAGCCGATTCCAGCATCACATCGTTATGTTCGGACTTCAGGTGCTGATGGCCGACGATTTCCAGATGAATCGGTTCGCCGTGCAGGCGCAGAACCTGCTCATTCAATGCGCGAAAGCGATTGAGCTCCGACATGTTCGCCAGGTTCAATGCCGACTGTTTCAATGTCGGCAATATTCCTATGGTGAGTAGATGAACGCCGATCGATTCTGCGCTGCGACAGGCGCGGGCCCAAATCTCTTCCAAACCCCGCTGCAGACGACTCAATCCCTGCCCTTCCAGAGGCACCGGTTTGTTGTTGAGTTCGATATTGAATTTGGCCAGTTCCGGACAGGCGAAGGGGTCGTTGAACCTCTCCAGAAAGCGCGCATTCACAGGTGCAGGCGCCATCGCATCGTCGATCAGCCAGGCCTCGATTTCAAAGCCGGCGACCGGAGGCCGCTGCGAACAGCGACTGCTCTCGATCCGTTTTTTCAGAGCCAGGGTCTCTTCTTCGAGGCGATGCCGAAAGCGCTCGAAGTCGCCTTTGGTGAAATCGGTACGATTGATCTCCTGACCCATTGGATGCTCCCTTCAGAAAAAAACTCAGTGGCGAGGCCGCGGCCAGACCGACCAGACCGGAGTGATGCTGTTGGGCAGAGGCGGCAATCGGCCCAGCTGGATCCATGGCTTTTCCGGGCTGTGATAGTCCGACCCGACCGAACCAAGCAGATCGAAGCGGCGCGCTTGCTCGGCCGCGCAGCGAATATCGTTGCCGCTGCTGCTGCCGCATACGATTTCGATGCCCACTCCGCCGCACTGCTTGAACGCATCGAGCAGACGGCACAGCCACGCGCCGGTGAGCTTGTAGCGCAAGGGATGAGCGACCACAGCGGTGCCGCCCGCACCGTTGATCCATCCGATCGCTTCCTCCAGATCGGTCCATCGAGTGACGACAAAACCGGGCTTCCCAGCCCCAAGAAAGCGGTCGAATGCGTTTTGGAAGCTGCCGGCATGGCCGTGATCGACCAGATAGCGCGCAAAATGGGTGCGGGTGATCATACCCTTCCCTGCCAGCTGCAATGCTCCTTCGTAAGCGTTTTCAATCCCTTTTTTCTGCAATCGCGCCCCCATTTCAACGGCTCGCGATAAGCGCATGTTCCGAAGTCCCACAATGCCTTCCTGCAAGGGGGCATAATCGGGATCGATGTTCAGACCAATGATATGAATACAGCGCTGCTGCCAGGTCACGGACAATTCGATGCCCGGAATGAGCGTGATACCGTTCTCCTCGGCCGAGGCCCGGGCCTCGGCCAATCCGTCCGTGGTGTCGTGATCGGTCAGCGCCAGGTTTTTTACACCGCAGGCCCGCGCCTGTCGAACCAGCTCCGCCGGCGAAAGGGCGCCGTCCGATGCGGTCGAATGGGCATGGAGATCGTATTCGGAGATCATAAGAAAACCTTCTGTTTGCTGTCGATGCGCGGACGACCGTCGCCATACAGTTTGGCGTAGAGGCCGCCTTGCGCGATCAGCGTATCGTGCGGTCCCTGCTCGGCGATACGCCCGTCTTCGAACACATAGACCCGATCCGCCTGTTTGACCGCGCTGAGCCGATGCGCCACGATGATCGTCGTGCGGTTGCGAAGGAACCCGTTCAAAGCAGTATGCAGGCTCTGCTCGGTTTTGGTATCCAGGGCCGATGTCGCCTCGTCGAGAATCACAACTTTGGGATCGGCGAGGATCATGCGCGCAATCGCCATACGCTGCCGCTGCCCGCCCGACAGGCGCATGCCGAGGCGTCCGACCAAGGTATCGAGTTGCCGATCCATCTGCTCAACCGTCTCCTTGAGCTGGGCGATTTCCAGCGCTTTCCACAGAGCTTCATCGCTGTGCTGCCGGCCCATGGTCAGGTTAGCGCGAATCGTATCATTAAACAACACCGGGTGCTGCAGCACGGTGACGACATGTTCACGCACCACATCCAACCCGATGCGGGTGATCGGGATATCATCGAAATAGACCATGCCGGAGGTAACAGGATACAGTCCGATCAACACCTGGATCAGTGTGGATTTGCCGCCGCCGCTGGCGCCGACCAGCGCGACCTTTTCGCCGGGGTCGATGCGCAAGGTGATCCCCTTCAGGACATCGACGCCGTCGCCGTAGGCAAAATGAACGTCATCGAGCAGTATGCCGACCGTGCCGACGTCGGCGAATGGATTTTCGCGATGCGGGTACTGCGGTTCCTGCTTTAATTCGAACAGACGGTTGATGCGGGTGAGTGCCGCCGTAGCCTGATAGTAGCTGTATTGAATGCCGAGGATCTCCTGCACCGGCGCCATCATGAACCACAGATAGCCGAATACCGCCAACATTTCGCCGATCGTCAGATTGGAAAAAACGACCATCAGCATGGCGAGAGCGCGAAACAGATCGAAGCCGAAGAGAAAGACCAATGTGCTGAGACGATTGGCCGCATCGCTGCGCCAGGTGAAGGCGGTCGAATGATCTCTGACCGAGCGCGCCGACTCGATCAGCCGCTGCAGATAATAGCGCTCACGATTGCTGGCTCGTATCTGGTGAATCGCATCGAGGGTTTCCGTCAGCGACTGCTGAAACAGCTCGAACGCACGGTTTTCCTTTCTTTTCAGCTCCTTGACATGTTTACCGAGCACCATGGTGAAATAGATCACCACCGGGTTGAGAAGAAGGATGAACAGCGCCAATGGCCAATGCATCCAGAACAGCACGACAGCCGTTCCGATGATGGTGAAACAGGCGATCAGCAGACGACTGACGGTGGTGCCGATGAAGGCATCCACGGTCTCCAGGTCGGTCACCAGATAGGCGGCAACGGTGCCGCTGCCCAGCGTTTCGTACTCGGCCATGGAGATGCCCTGCAGGCAGCGAATCAGGCCGGTTCGCATGCGGCAGACGATATCCTTGGAAATGCGCGTAAACTGACGCGCCTGCCAGACGCTGAACAGATTCGCCAGAATTCGAAGCAGGAGCGACAGAAAAAGAATCGCCGTGATGTAAAGAACAGGGCCCTGCCAGGCGGCTGGGAACAGTCTGTTGATGGTCGCGACAACCACACCGGGTTTGTCGAGCAGCACTTCGTCGACCAGCAGCGGCATGAGCAAGGGCGTAGGGACACTCGCCAGCGCGGAAAGAATGGCGATGATGTGGGCTCTGACCAGTTCCGGCCGGTGCTCCAGCGCAATGCCATGCAGAAAAGCCCAATCGTAGCCGCGCTGAGAGGGTTCGGAAGATCTCATGTCAAAGAAGGAACAATAATGTCAATGGCCTCGGGTCGTTGCGGAATCATTTTTTATTGGGGCTGGAGAAATTACCCTCCCCTGCTGTCCCTGCAGAAGGGGTCATTATCGAACAGTGGCCGGTGAATCGGCTGTGCTATATTATCAAATTTTTGTCGCTTCTCAAGAATTCGAGGCATGGAGATCGGAAAGTGTCTGCTGTACGTTTTGGTCGTCGCCGGGTGGCTGATGAGCCCGGCTGCGCCGGCCGCATCACGTGTTCAGCAGCGGGCCGATTTTCTCCAGGCCGAGCAGGCTTTGAAGCGAGGGGACAACGCTGAATTCCAACAGCTGATGAGCAGCTTGACGGATTATCCGCTGTACCCTTACCTTCGCTACCGGAGCCTGCGCAAAGAGCATCTGGGCACGGCGGCAGTCGTGGAATCGTTTTTGCGCGCTTACCCCGACACTCCCTACGCGCTGTTCCTGCGCAGGAGACTGTTGAACGCTCTGGCCTCGAACAATCGCTGGCGAGAATTCGTCGATCATTACCAACCAGGCGTAAATTCCGCGCTGGAGTGCCGATACTACCAGGCTTTGTACAACCTGGGAGACCGCCGGGAGGCAATGGATGGCGCCCGCGAACTCTGGCTGGCAGGAACCTCGCAGCCGAATGCCTGTAATGCGCTGTTTTCCATCTGGCAAGCCGGCGGCGGACTGACCCCGGAGCTGGCCTGGCGCCGGTTCGGTTTGGCGATGGAGAGCGGAAATCCCGGCCTGGCCAAATATCTGAAGCGTTATCTGTCGACAAACGATTCAGCGGCTGCCGACTTCTGGTTGAGTGTACATCGCCGTCCCGAGCTGGTCCTGCAGTGCGCCCCATGGCGACGCAGGGATCCGCGCCATGGTCGGATTTTCGCGCACGGCGTCGCCAGGCTGGCGCGAAACCACCCGATTCAGGCATACACTGCCTGGCAGACGCACAAATCTTTTTTTGCGATCGATGGCACGGCGCGAGCACGAGCCGAACAGCGCATCGGCATCGCGCTGGCGAAGGGCCGACATCGGCAGGCATCACACTTTCTTGCAGCAATTCCTCCTGAGCGCAGCAGCGAAGCAGTCCGTGCCTGGCGCGTTCGCTCAGCCTTGCTGGCACGTGACTGGAGCGCAGCGGAATCAGCACTGGACCGGCTCACGGAAGTCGAACAGGCGATGCCGCGCTGGCGCTATTGGCGTGGCAAAACGCTGGCAGAACTGGGAGATAAGCAACAAGCCGAGCGGGTATTCAGAGAACTTGCGGAAGACCGAAGCTTCTACGGTTTTCTTGCCGCCGACCGACTTGGCTTGAAGTACACGGCCGCACTCACCGACCGTCCGGCGATCATCGATGCCGGCACGATGCTCCGGATCGAACAAAGCAGGGCGATTCAAGCGGCCTACGAATTTCTTCATTTCGACCGCCAAGCCGCGGCGCGGCGGGAATGGTGGCATATTCTGAAGCGCCTCGACCGTGAAGAGCTGATGGCAGCCGCGAAAATCGCGCAAAGATGGCAATGGCACCAAATGGCCATATTCACGATCGCCAAGGCGGAGTACTGGGACGACCTCACCCTGCGCTTTCCGGTTCTTTTCCGGCACTTCGTGGTGAACAATGCAACGCGGCACGGAATGAACCCGGCCGTTGTATTTGGATTGATTCGGCGTGAGAGCGTCTTCGACCCGACTGCACGCTCGCCGGCCGGTGCCCACGGCTTGATGCAGATCATGCCCGCGACCGGCAGACATATCGCCGGAAAACTGCGTGAGCGGTGGCGCTCGACCGCTCGCCTGAACGAGCCGGATGTCAATATCCGCTATGGAACGTTCTATTTCAGCGGCCTGTTGAATCGCTTCAACGGCAATTTCGCCCTGGCCGCGGCCGGCTATAATGCCGGACCCGGCCGGGTCAAGCGCTGGCTGCCGGTCGACCGGCCGATGGCTGCCGATCTGTGGGTCGAGATGATCCCATTCAAGGAAACACGCGACTATGTCACTACCGTGCTCATGTACGCGGTCATATACCAAGATCGGCTGCGGAAACCGACATTGCGTCTTTCGGATTTGATCCCGGATATCGTTTTGCTGAATCCCCGGAAAAAACGTGGCCCCGACATCGATGCGCAGCCTGTTTGCACGAAATGATCGATTGATTGATTGATGCCTGGTTAATCTTTATGATGACGGATTCGATTATCGTCCTGTAAGATAATGGGTAAAATAATTTAAAATGGTTCTCAAGGAATATTTAATGCAGAAGCAGCACAGCTATACACGGGAGGAATTGCTCAAGTGTGGACGGGGCGAACTGTTCGGCCCCGGCAACGCTCAGTTGCCCCTGCCGAACATGCTTATGTTCGACCGTATCACTCATGTCAGCGAAACCGGCGGTGTTTACGGTAAAGGGGAAATTCTTGCCGAACTCGACATCCATCCGGATCTCTGGTTTTTCGCCTGCCATTTCCAGGGTGATCCGGTGATGCCGGGCTGTTTGGGGTTGGACGCGATGTGGCAGTTGATCGGGTTTTATTTGGGATGGATGGGCGGGCCCGGCAGGGGACGTGCATTAGGCGTCGGCGAAGTCAAGTTTCGTGGGCAAGTGGTGCCGACCTGCAACCAAGTCCGATACACGATCAATCTCAAACGCGTTATTATGCGTAAATTGGTCATGGGTATCGCAGATGCCGAGCTGAGTGCCGACGGTAAGGTGCTTTATGAAGCGAGCGATCTTCGGGTGGGACTATTCAAGACCACCGAAGATTTTTGATGGAGTTGTTTTTATGAGACGTGTGGTTGTTACAGGTTTAGGAATCGTATCCAGTATCGGAAATAACAAGCAGGAAGTGTTGAGCGCGTTGCGCGAGGGGCGCTCAGGCATTGAATATTGTGAAGAATATGAAAAACTGGGCTTTCGCAGTCATATTCACGGGCCTATCCACCTCGACACCAGCGCTATGATCGACCGAAAGATTTTGCGCTTCATGGGCGATGGTGCGGCATTCAATTACATCGCCATGCAGCAGGCGATCGAGGATTCCGGGTTGGAAAGCGATGAAGTCTCCGATACGCGCACCGGCCTGATCATGGGTTCCGGCGGGCCCTCGACCTCCAATCTGCTGTTGGCGTATGATACGCTGCGGGCGAAAGGATTGCGGAAAGTAGGCCCTTATATGGTGCCCAGAACCATGTCCAGCACGACCACGGCGACATTGGCGACGCCCTTCAAGATCAAAGGCATCAACTACTCGATCAGTTCCGCCTGCTCCACCAGCGCGCACTGTATCGGCAATGCAGCCGAGCAGATTCAGTACGGCAAACAGGATATCGTTTTTGCCGGAGGCGGCGAAGAGGTCCACTGGACGATGACGGTATTGTTCGACGCCATGGGAGCATTGTCCTCCAAATACAACGACACGCCGACAACCGCATCGCGGCCCTACGATGCGACCCGCGACGGGTTCGTGATTTCGGGCGGAGGCGGCACACTGGTCTTGGAAGAGCTAGAGCATGCAAAGGCACGCGGCGCCAGGATCTATGCCGAGCTGGTCGGTTACGGTGCGACCTCGGACGGCTACGATATGGTGCAACCGTCCGGCGAAGGAGCAGTACGCTGTATGCGGCAGGCCTTGGAAACGGTTGAAGACCGAATCGACTATATCAACGCCCACGGCACCAGCACGCCGGTCGGAGATATCCGGGAGTTGGAGGCCGTCAAGGAGGTGTTCGGTGAAGAGATGCCGGCCATCAGTTCCACGAAATCGCTGTCCGGCCACGCATTAGGCGGTGCCGGCGTTAACGAAGCCATCTACTCGCTAATCATGATGGAATCGAATTTCATCGCGGCGTCGGCCAATATCACACAACTGGACCCGGCCGCCGAAGGCATTCCGATCGTCCGGGAACGAAAGGATGACGTGACACTGAACACGGTGATGTCGAACAGCTTCGGTTTCGGCGGTACCAACGCGACGCTCGTTTTCCGGCGTTACGACAATTAGCATGGCGGCGAATCGCCCTTCGGGCATCCGCCCTACTTCCTTTTTTTACCACGAAAACTTTTCCAGCCAGCCGGATGCGCTGACGCTTATCCGGGCTGCACCTGATTCCCAATCCCTGATTGCCGTTTCCTGATGGCAGCAAGTGCGGTAAAACAGAAAATCAACTTCAACAAGTTGCAGAAGCGACTGCGCCGCAAGATCGGCCAGGCGATCGCCGATTACGATATGATCGAGGAAGGCGATCGGGTGATGGTCTGCCTGTCGGGCGGGAAGGATTCCTTCACGCTTCTCGATATTCTGCTGAACCTGCAGCACAACGCGCCGGTTCGCTTCGAGCTGATTGCCGTCAATCTGGATCAAAAGCAACCGGGCTTTCCCGAGCATGTTCTGCCGGACTATCTCAACAGCCGCGGCATCCCCTTCCATATCATCGAGCAGGATACCTACAGAGTCGTGCAGCGGATCATTCCACAAGGAAAAACCACCTGCGGCTTATGTTCTCGCTTGCGACGTGGCGCATTGTACCGCTACGCGGCGGAGAACGGCATCACCAAGATTGCGTTGGGCCATCACCGCGACGACATCCTGGAAACCTTCTTTCTGAATCTTTTTTATGGTGGGAAATTGAAGGCCATGCCGCCCAAGCTGTTGAGCGACGACCGGCAGCACGTCGTCATTCGCCCCTTGGCTTACTGCAAAGAAAAAGAGATCGCCGCCTTCGCGGCGCAGCGCCGATTCCCGCTCGTTCCCTGCCGCTTGTGCGGCAACCAGGAGAACTTGCAGCGCCAGGCGATGAAAACCATGCTCGAGGGCTGGGACAGACAGTATCCCGGACGGCTCGAGAGCATCTTTGCCAGCTTGCAGCATGTGGCGCCGTCGCAGTTGGCCGATCAAAAGCTCTTCGATTTTCTCGGGCTCGAAGCCAGCCGGATCGGAGCGAACCCTGATGAATGCGAGCTGGCCGAAGAGAGTCTCTGAATGAGCGCTCGATTCGTTGTGCGCCGCCACGGCACGAGGCAGCAGCTTTTGCTGCCTGCCTTCCCAAAGCCGTGAACTGTCAACCGTCAACCCTTCGATGATCGCTCTGTTCACCGATTTCGGCGCCGAAGGCCCCTATCTGGGACAGATGATCAGCGTGCTCGATCAGGAGGCGCCCGATGCCAAGGGCATCAATCTGCTCAGCGATGCGCCTATGGCTGAGCCACGCCTGAGCGCCTACCTGCTGGCTGCACTGAGCCGGTGCCTGCCGCAGGGAACGGTCTTTCTCTGCGTGGTGGACCCAGGCGTAGGCGGAACACGCCTGCCCATCGTGCTCGAAGCCGATGGACGCTGGTTCGTCGGCCCCGACAATGGGCTGTTCAACACGATCGCCCGGCAGGCAAAAAAGACAGGCTGGTGGACAATCGAATGGCGGCCGGATGCCTTGTCCTCCAGCTTTCATGGCCGGGATCTGTTCGCGCCGATCGCTGCGCGCATCGCACAAGGAACAATTTCCGATGAGATCCAGACCTATCCCGGCCCGGACGTGAGCAGCTGGCCGGCCGACATCGAAACGATCGTCTACGCCGACCATTACGGCAATGCCATGACCGGATGTCGAAAATCGAGCGCAGCCGAACATCTGGCTCTTGCCGTCAACGGGCATCTCGTCCTGCCGGCAAAGACTTTTTGCGCCGTGCCGGAAGGGCATCCGTTCTGGTATGAGAATTCGTGCGGTCTGGTTGAAATTGCGGTCAACGGAGGGCGGGCCGGTGAGCTGCTGAGATTGGCCCCAGGCGTTGAGTTTCACTGGCAGCACAGTGACAATGGTGCGACCGAGTGAATCGAAGACGGGCGCAGGACACCGCTTTCCCGTTCATTTTGGAGGTCAGCTCCCACGCCGGTTAAAACGGCAACGTTTGCGTGAGCCCCGCCGACTTCGCAGCTTCATTGCCAGATGAGGATTGCGGCTGATGCACTGAATCAGCATGCGCCGCGCTCGCCGTGACGACCTCAACAACAACGATCCACCCGCGAGAATCAGCGGCAGCCCGATCGGCAGAGGAAGCGGGAAAGTGATCATGCCGATGACGATCAATAAACCGGCGAGGCTGACCAGACCCCATTTTTTTATCTTCCGGCCTATGATGGCCGCTGACCGCAGGAGCTCGTGGACCGGCCGGTCGCTGTGCGCATGCAAGACCTCCGCGCCGATGTCAGCTGGCTCAGGAACTGGCGGGTGCACGCCTCCCAGGAATAGTGCTGTGCGTATTCACGACACGCCGTTCGGTCCAGCGACAACGCCTTCAATGCAGCGGCTTTGAGATCCTCGCTCATGCAACCGACCCGATCGTCCAACAACACGTCGCGGGGCCCCTGCACCGGATAGGCAGCAACCGGCACGCCGCTGGCGAGTGCTTCCAGCATGGTCAGGCCGAAGGTATCGGTCAGGCTGGGAAACACGAACACATCAGCCGCTGCATAATATTCCGCCAGCGCTTCGCCGCTCTTGAAACCGACGAACCGAACATCGGAATAAGAGGCTTCCAGTTGATCGAGCCGGGGGCCATCGCCGACGACATATCTCGTGCCCGGCAGCGTCAGCTTCAGGAATGCCTCGACGTTTTTTTCCACGGCCACACGTCCGACGTACATGAATATCGGCCCTTCATCAGCAAACGGTCGGTCCGAGCGTGGATGAAAAAGCGCGGTATCGACGCCGCGCGACCATCGAACCAGATTATGGAACCCCTCATTTCCGAGCTCATCCTCCAGGGACGCAGTCGCCACCATGACATGCGAAGCCGGTCGGTGAAACCACCGTAGAAAAGCGTAGCCCCACCCAACCGGTATGCCAAACCGCAGATTGACATATTCCGGAAAGCGGGTGTGAAACGATGTCGTAAACGCAAGGTTATGCTTCAGGCAGTAGCAGCGGGCCGCCAGACCGAGCGGTCCTTCGGTGGCGATATGGATGCTGTCCGGCAGGCAGTCGTCGAGGAGACGCTGCAATTTTCTGCCGCAGCCCAGCGCCAGCCGTATGGATGGATAGGTCGGACAAGGCCAGTTGCGAAAACGGTCGGGCGTAATCGGCTCGACATCATGCCCAAGTCTCTCCAGGGTCTGGCAGGTCTTTGTCAACGTCGTGACGACACCGTTAATCTGCGGTCGCCAGGCGTCGCTTATCAGTGCTATTTTCAATGCATTGCTCCTCGTTCAGCAGGTAGACGCTCTCTTCAGCCCAACGAATGATCGAAATCCGCCCGCCATCGTCTTCCACCAATGCCGTGCAGCTTTCCACCCAGTCGCCGCAGTTGCAGTAGGTGAATGTGTCGTCCATCTCGGAAATGGCCGCGTGGTGAATATGGCCGCAAACGATACCGTCCACGCCTCTTTTCAGCCCCTCGTGCCTCAACGCTTCCTCAAAATTGCCGATAAAATTCACCGCGTTCTTGACCTTGTGTTTCAGATAAGAGGATAAGGACCAATATGGAAAACCGAATCTGCTGCGAAAAAAGTTGAACCAGCGATTGGCGACCAACAGCATGTCGTATGCTTCGCTGCCAAGGTAAGCCAGCCATTTGCTGTTGCACACCACACCATCGAATTCATCACCGTGCAGCACAAAATAAGTCCGATTGTCGGCCGCACGGTGAATGGCATTGGTTTGTATCGTGATGCCCAGGAAAAACATGCCGGCGTATTGACGAAAGAGCTCATCATGGTTGCCCGGAATGTAAACGACGCGGGTTCCTTGTTTCGCTTTGTCCACGATGGCTCGCACAACCTCGGTGTGCAGGCTTGGCCAGTACCATCCCGATTTGAGCTTCCAGACATCGATGATGTCGCCGACGAGATAAAGCTGTTCACACTCCGTGTGGTTGAGAAAATCCAGAAGGTGCTCGGCATTGCATCCGCGGGTTCCGAGGTGCACATCGGAAATCCAGATCGTTCTGTAATTCAGTGCCATGGGAAACTCCCCTTGTGCTGTTTTTTACAAAGGTAGTGTTTCTGTATTACAGTTTGATAACCGCTTCGTTAAGATTCTGTTAAAGTCTGCGCTGCGGCCCGTTTGGAGTGCGTTGGAAGCGCCGGCGGCCCGCCTCGATCAAGTGCACAACACGCGTTGCTCTCAGGAAAAGATTGCGGAGTCGTGCACTCACGCGTATAAATAACCTGGCGCATTACTCGACCTGTTCGACCTGCTGGAGGAAACAATGAGTGGAAGCAAACAGATGGATTACGGCCCATTGAGCCAACTGATCGGCGTTTGGAAAGGCGATAAAGGCCTTGATGTTGCCCCTGAACCTGACGGTACCGAAAACAATCCGTATTACGAAACCATTACTTTCACGGCGGTTGGCAATGTCACCAATGCTGAATCTCAGCTATTGGCAGCCGTCCATTACCGTCAAATCGTTCAACGCAAATCAAACCATGAGGTCTTTCACGACGAAACCGGCTACTGGATGTGGGATGCAGAAGCAGGGATCATCATGCACTCTCTATCCATTCCTCGAGCAGTCTGTGTGCTTGCTGGTGGAACCTATCGTGGGGAAAAAACACCCGCCGGCAGCATACTCTTGGAAGTTTCCGCCGCCCTCGATGACAAAGATTGGACAATTATCCAGTCGCCCTTCATGCGAGATAACGCGCGTACTACAGGCTTTCGTCACCGAATCGCTGTAGGAAATGGCAAACTCTCCTATGCAGAAACGACGACCCTGGAGATCTATGGGAAGGTGTTCGAACACACGGATCAGAATGAGTTATTACGTGAGTGACTACACGATGTTCTAATCGGTGCAATCCATGAAAACAGCATCGCTGCAATTCATCGCCTTTTTCACTCTCGTTGTATCATTTGCAACATTGGCCATTGGCATCGGCGGGGAGTTTGACGGTACCTATCAGGTTGGAAGAACCACCTGCACCGTCAAGCCGATCAAGATGGCATTCGAAGTGCGGTGGACCAAAGGAAAGGGATCGATGGTATTTTTTTATGAGTCCGATTCACGCTTCGGTGACCATACCTATGTTTCAGAGGAAAAGCCCGATGGCTTCGATCGCTTTGTCTTTTCCGATGAGCGGTTGGCATCCGGTGTATTCATTCGCTCCGATGGCGTGCGGTACCCGGTCAAGAAAAAAGATCGAAATCGATAAGCGAGAGAGCCGTGCCGGTGCCGCTCGAACGGTCAGCTCAACCGATAAAGCCAAGTGTGGCAGTACCATCCAGCAACGGTCGCAATGGTTCTTTTTCACTGCTTTTTATCGCCACCATCGAAGTCTGAAAACAATACCGAAAACTTCGTTCAAAAGGAAAAATGTCATGAAACTTGCGGAACTGCTTTCCATCTCAACGCCGACACCCATTAGCGAATTGACTGACGAACAAATCAAAGAGCGCAGAAGGCGTTGAGTCTGCTTGGGTACCCGGTCGGCGAAATCGACGGCTTGATCGGCCCGAAGACACGCAACGCCTGGGCGGAGTTCAAGACGGATGTATTCTTCGGCAACCCGGGCCTGATCGGAAAAGAATCCATCGAGACGCTTCAAGCGAAACTCGATGACATCGGAGAAGGAAAGATTCATGATTTTTCGACTAAGAGCGGCACGATCGAGGCGATCAAATGGGAATGCCGGGCGCAAGGCGTCGAACTCAACACACAGACCGCCTACGTTTTGGCAACGACCCAATGGGAGAGCAATCAGACCTTTGAGCCAGTGCGGGAAGCGTATTGGCTGAGCGAGAACTGGCGCAAGACCCATTTGCGCTACTATCCCTTCTACGGTCGCGGTTTCGTGCAGCTAACCTGGAAAAACAACTACGAGAAATATTCCAGAATTCTTGGTGTCGACATGGTCAGTGATCCGGACATCGCCATGCGGTCCAATGTCGCGTTGTTCGTGCTCGTCCACGGATTCAAGACCGGCGCATTTACCGGCCGGAAAATCGCCGACTACATCAATGAAACCAAAACCGATTTCGTTCGGGCCCGGCGGTGTATCAATGGCACCGACAGAGCACATGAGATCGCCGACATAGCGAATGAATTTCTCGCGGATCTGTAGTAGCGCAGCGAATCAGACATCATCGGCCTCCTTTGATGTCACAGGAGGCCCGGCTTTCCCAAACATTAGCCGGATGTCCTATCGATAATCGATCCCGAACAGCGGCTCGAACAGCCGCGCGTCATCAAAATGACGCCGCCCGACAAAGGCGGTGGCATAATGGCCCCATTGGCGCATTGCTCCCGGTTCCGGGACGCCCATGGGCCAGAAAAAGAAGCGTTCGCGCCGCTTGTTGTCCAATGTAGGAGAAACGCCCATGACCGAACTGTCCAGCGTCATCGGTGTCGTTTTTGCGATCTACCTGGGGCTGATGATCTACATCGGAGTGCTCGCCTCGCGACACGCGCACTCGCCGCTGGACTTCTTTCTCGGCAATCGATCTCTCAAGGCCTGGGTCACCGCCATCTCCTCGACCGCCAGTTCGGAAAGCGCGTGGGCCGTGCTCGGAACGGTCGGCCTGGCCTACCAGGAAGGTCTTTCGGCAGCGTGGTTTCTGCCCGGCTGCCTGTTGGGCTACGCCATCAACTGGTTCTTTCTGGCCGAGCGGCTGCGCCGCCATTCGCGGGAGCACCACTCGATCACCATCCCCGACTATCTCGCCTCCCTGTTCCCCGATAATACCAGAACGATTCGGCTGATTGCGGTCGCCATCATTTTCGCCTGCATGATGGCTTATATCGCAGCGCAGTTCACCGCCATCGGCAAGACCTTCGACTCCATCTTCGGCATTCCTTACACCGTCAGCATTCCCGTCGGGGCGGCGATCATCCTGCTTTATACCGCACTGGGCGGCTTTCTCGCAGTGGCCTGGACCGATTTTATTCAGGGGTTGATCATGGCCGGCGGACTTGTGGTGCTGGCTCTGTTCGCCTTGATGGAGCTTGGCGGCTGGAGCGGAATGATCGAGCAGGTACGACAGACAGCACCCGAACTGCTGACCTGGACCGGCGGTAAAACGGTTCCTGTCTTTCTCGGATCGGCGTTCGGCCTGCTCGGGATCGGTCTCGGTTATCCGGGACAGCCCCACGTCCTCAACCGCTATATGGCGGCCAAAGAGACCAAAACCATCAAGCAGGGCACCTGGATCGCAATGGGATGGGGCTTTTTGATTTACACCTCGGCCATTGTTCTCGGCATCGCCGGCCGCGCGCTGGTGCCCAACCTCGAGGACCCAGAATATCTGTTCCCGGTCGCCGCGGAAATGCTGTTGCCGACCGGGCTTGCCGCCATCATCCTGACCGGCGTCCTCGCCGCGATCATGTCCACCGTCTCCGCACAGATCATCGTCGCCACCTCGGCGGTCGCCCACGACCTGTTCAACCAACTGCTGCGGCGCGAACTGACTCATAAGCAGATCCTCTTGATCAGCCGCGTGACTGTGGTACTGCTCGGGGTCGGCGCCATGGCAGTGGCCCTGACCGAGGTCCGGGTGATCTTCTGGTTCGTGCTGTTCGCCTGGTCCGGCCTAGGCGCCAGCTTTGGCCCGCTGCTGCTCTGGACGCTCTATGCAAAACCGATCACCCGTACAGCGGCAGTCGCCGCGATGCTGACCGGATTCTTGACGACCATCATCTGGAAAGTCAGCGGACTGTCGGAATCACTCATTTACGAGCTCGTGCCGGCTTTTCTGCTGTCGTTTTCGGTGCTGTGGATCACGATGCGGAAATCGGAAAACAGAATCAGGGATCAGGAATCGGAACGGATGAGTCGTTTCTCTGATTCCTGATCCCCGATCCCCGATTCCTGTTTCCCATGCGACGCCATGGGAACGAGCGATGAGCAATCGGAAGCTCACAGCACATCGCTGGAAAAAAAACAGCGCAAGACCTTGATCATATAGGTGTGGTCCAGCGCCCCGGCGCTTTCGCGAATGCTGTGCATGGCCCACATCGGACTGCCGACATCGACCGAACGAATCCCGAGACCGGCCGATGCCATCGGACCGATGGTGCTGCCGCAGGGAATGTCGGTTCGGTGCGAATATTTCTGACAGGGCACATCGACCCGCTCGCACAAATGCATGAAAATCGCCTCCGAGACGCTCTCCGAGGTGTAGCGCAGGTTTGCATTGACTTTGATGACCGGCCCGTCGTTGACGATGACATGGTGATCCGGCTCGTAGGCGGCGGGAAAGTTCGGCTGCCAAGCGTGCGCCATATCGGCGCTGACCAGAAAACTGCAGGCCAGCGCCCGCTTATAGCCTTCCGGATCGACTTTCAACCCGAACGCAATGCGTTCCAGGATGTCAGGCAGAAAACGCCCATCGGCTCCTTTCATGCTTTGACTGCCGATCTCTTCATGATCGAAGAACGCGCACACCGCCGTGCTCTCCGCGTTCAAGGCGGCATCGTCGAGCAGGGCAACCAGGGCGGCATGACAGGAGGTGAGATTGTCCAGCTGGCTGTCGGCGAGAAACGTATCACCCGGACCCCAGAAGGCCCCTTTTTGCGTGTCGTAGAGGTTCAAATCCCAGGAGAGAATCGTATCGGGCGCGCAGCCCAGCCGCTCCGACAACAGCTCCAGAAATTGGTCGCGCGGAGAAAGCGACTCCTCCAAGACTGAGAGAATGACCGGCAGCTCCTTCTGCTTGTCGAGGCGCAGCCCCTCCTCGTTCACCTTGCGATTCATATGGATCGCCAGATTAGGCAGGCGCACGAGCGGCCGGTCGAAATCGACCAGCCGTGTATCCAACCTGCCGCTCTCATTGCTGAGGGTGATGCGGCCGGCCAGACTGAGGTCGCGGTCGGTGAAGGTCGCCAGAATCGGCCCACCATAGACTTCGACCCCCAACCGTGCCATCCGGCCGGCACGATTCGGACCGTTCGGTTTGACCCGCAGCCCCGGCGAATCGGTATGGGCGCCAACGATGCGAAAACCGGTTTCAGCCAACGCCCCGGCGCCGACGACAAACGCGATGATGGACGAATCGTCGCGCACGACATAACACCGACCGCCCGACCGCAACGTCCAGCGCTCGCACTCCTCGAGCCGTCGAAAACCGTGCATCGACAGCCGCGTCTCCATCGTGGCAACGGCATGCCAGGGGCTCGGACTGGCATCGATGAGATTGAGCAGCTCCCGGGCCTGAGCTTTGACGGCCGGATCGACGACGGAAGCGCTCATTCCCGCGCCTTTAGCCGCAGCGAAGCGGAATTGCTGCAGTAGCGCAGACCGGTCGGTTCGGGGCCGTCATCGAACACATGGCCCAAATGCGCATCACAGGCGCTGCACAGCACCTCGTTCCGCCCTATTCCATGACTGCCGTCGAACGCCTTCGCAATCGCATCCCCGTCGATCGGCGCCCAGAAACTGGGCCAGCCGGAACCCGAATCGTATTTCATCTTCGAGTCGAACAGCGGCTGCCCGCAGCAGACGCAGCGATAGACGCCCGCTTTTTTGCAATCGGCGTAGCAGCCGGTAAACGGCGGTTCGGTGCCCTTTTTTCGGCAGATTTCAAACTGTTCCGGCGTCAAGCGCCGCTGCCACTCTGCCTCGCTGTAGTGAATTTTTTCGCTCATGCCGATGCTCCTTTCAATCTGTTGAAGCAGTCACGATAGGCGGCCGCGACATCCGCTCCGAAGCAGACAAGATAGACTTTTTCCAATGAATGGCCCGGCGTCAACGACCGGCTTATGGTGGTGATCGCAATCTCCGCCGCCTGACCGAGCGGGTAGCCATATAGACCGCAGGAGATGGCCGGAAATGCGATGCTCTTGAGTCGATACTCCTGCGCCAGCACCATACAGGACTCATAGCACGATGCCAGCAGGCTCGCCTCCTGCTGCGTGCCCCCGTGCCACACCGGTCCCACGGTATGTATCACGTAGCGGGCGGGAAGCGCATACCCACGGGTGATTTTTGCCTCGCCGGTCCTGCAGCCTCCCAATCGCCGGCACTCCTTGAGCAACTGAGGCCCCGCCGTGCGATGAATGGCCCCGTCGACACCGCCGCCGCCGAGCAAGGAGGCGTTGGCTGCATTGACAATGGCATCGACCGTCATCCGGGTAATGTCGCCCTCAACGATTTCGATGCGGTTCATTGCTCCGATCATCTGTGGTCAAATTGTTCAATCTAACCGATATGGCGTCGCCGCTCAATGGATTCAGCATATTTTATTAATAAGGGGCACCTCGCGCGATTTCTGTTGCATTGAGCACTCCTTTCCTATTATCGTAATCGAGACACCCAACCACATGAGGAGTTTGCCATGAAAATCAGAGCCGCCACGCAGCAATGTTTTTTCGTTTTTCTTTTGCTCACATCCTCCGCGTCAGTGTTCGGTTATGGCAGCAGCGGCGGAAGCAAGCCCTGCAAACCACCGACATTCTCAAACCAGACCCCGCCAAAGAGCTCGGTCGTGCTCCCCGGCGCCCCCTTCTCCCTGATCGTATCGAAAGCCCGCCCGTCATCCATCGCCGTCACGGTCAAACGCATTCCGGTCGATGTGTCCGTCACAAAGCAGAAAAACGGACAGTTGCTCGTGGAAGGGCACATTCCACCGACGCTCCGTGATACTCATGCCCGCATTCAGGTCAGTGCCAAAACCGATTCCGGCTGCGCCAAGAGCGACGGCTGGTTGATCAAGGTCGGCGGGGCGAGCGAGTAAAATTTTTCTCGCTCCCGCACTGCCGAGTGAAAGCGAGGAATAGCAAACCGCCACCGTAAGCCCCAAGCGGAGTTCCTTCCCGGGATCGCCTTAACCAGCCGTGCACCCACTTTTTTTATCGGTCTGCCCGATTCGTGCCCCGTTTATTGAGCAACTGCCTTCCATGTGTGGAAAGCGTTAGGATGAGACCGTCTCGAAGGCCACCCGTGTTGGCGGCGACTGTGAGACATCGAAATTCAATTTCTCAAACCCAATCACATGGCCCGATTTGTCCTTCATTAAAATCACCTCGTCCCCGGTCTCTTCGCAGATATACTCTGTTTGCGGATCGCCGAACCAAACCGTCAGCATATTTCCAGTTTGATCATGAAACACCTTTATTTCGGCCATAAGCTTCTACCCTCTTTTATCGCATCCGTTGGATAAGCGGTTATCAAAAACCCTCCTCGGTCAGCCTTCTTCGCGACCGCGCAGACTCACCGTTTTTCTCTTTGCAACTTGTAAAACAGATAAACATTCGGGTCACTTCGGCTGACCCGAATTTCGTCAGGATTGGCAAGTGTTTCTCGAACTTCGGCCTCCAGGCCCAACATTACCGGATACTTGATCGTGGTGATCAATTCCCAACATCGACACGTTACCCGAACTCCGAATCCCAACGGGGTTTAGACTTCGAAACGCAACTCGCCACGCACTGAGTCAACGGTCATGTTTTCATTCTACCGCAAGTCTCCACAACCTGTACTCGCAAGCTTGAATCAACGGGTTTACGAATACCAGGGGGCTGTCTAAAGTTCGATGATCCGATGTACCACATCGAATGAAACAGCCCTGTCCGGATGTGTCGGGTAGCCGGGTGACGTTA
>DEII01000099.1 GCA_002352385.1 Methylococcaceae bacterium UBA2778
AATGGGTTCGTCGAATATTTACTATAAAGGGTCCCAAACCCTCTCTCCCATCCCTCCTAAGCGTACTGCGGCGTTCATTTTCTTCCCGAATCTTTTTTAGCCAGTTACGATATCTGTTCAGCGGCTGCATCCATGCTTCACCGTGCTCGACAAAGCTTTCCATCGATCTGTCGATCTTGACCACGGTACACGTCCAGCAACCGAAGCGGCTGCCGCCGCAGGAAGGTGTATTGAGATCAATCACCACGGGGCATTCTCCACCGTTCGCTTGACGGTATAAGTTTAGCATCCACTCATGGTTTCCTCCCCAAGGCGGATCGTTGGTAAAAAGATATTCCCACACCTGATCAGAGGACCAATCGGCGATTGGGGACAGTACCAGCGTATTAGGAATTTCATGGTGTGGATTTAGTTGGCGGCTGCTCAATTCCCGTGCATTCATTCGTTGTCCGCGACTGCTGCTTTCATCGTGTCGGGTCCCTAACAACAGAATGACGCTGCCATGGCGTTCGACGATCCCGTCAATGACCGCCTTCACCGGTTTGATTTTCATTCTGGAGGTGCACCAGCGAAACCAGCGCGTAGGCGGTGGATAGCCTTTACCGATGAGATTGAACCAAAAGCCCTGTTCTATTTCCGGCTTGACCAACATCGGATGTAACGGCAAGCCGCTTCGTCGAGCATGCCGTTGGAGCACCGCCAGTCGCTCTTCAACGTAAGCTTCGATCGTCGGTGCTTCAACGCGGGTATCGGAAGCGATCACATAAACCGGTTTCAAATCTGCCGGCTCTATGGTCAGCAACATTTCATAAACCAGTTGAAGGACCAGCGTCGAGTCCTTTCCACCGGAATAGGCGACGACCCACGGCCTGGAGTCCGCTAGGAAGTTATTTTTCAGCAGCGAGCGAGACCGCAAAAGATGCTGGTCTAACAGTTCTATTGCTTTTGGAATCGGCGCAATCGTATTCACAGGGCTGTCAACCAATCCGTAACCAAGTTAAAAAAACTGTTTTCATTGAGAGTGATACAGTTTGCGGCCTACAATCTGTAAAGAATTATACAAGCCGTGGAGTATTTGACCAGCAATTTTCATTATGGCTTGTTGGTGCCTGTCGTAGGTTGCGGTTGAGGAACGAAACCCAATATTACAGCATCGATACAAACCTGCGCAGCGTTAATTAGTCACAGTTAGAATTGCTGGTATTTGACCTTTCATCCCGTTATAACGCAAAAGCCTCTAAAGACGTATGTGTCCTTAGCTGGCAAGATGTTTTCAGGATTTCGAGTTGCTTGACGGTTGCTTTTATACGGCTCTTATACCTCCGGTGTTCATAAACCGTCAACTGTTGACCGGTCACTGCAAAAGGTTACGAAAATCTCACCCCCCGCCGCGGCGAAAATAGAGATCGAAGCGCGACATGAAAGCGTTGATTTCATCCTCGCTGTAGCCGGCAAATCGAAATTCGAGGCGGGTGATCGGCAGGCGCATCGCTCCAAGACGCCGGATTTCTTCGTCCGAGTACCGAATTTCAATGGAACGATGATCCTCCTGAAGGATAATCGCGTCTTCGACAACCCGATAATCGCGAAAGCCGACAGCGGCCGGCAAACGTCGGAACAGTTCGGCATGGTCGATGCCCATTTCACGGGTCGTCGAAACGGAACGTTTCAGTCGGCGCCTCCTGCGACCGGAGGCCAGACGGCCAGCGTGTCACCCTCTTTGAGCACCGGCCGGTCTCGCTCGGAGGGCTCCAGATAGACACCGTTCAGCAGACACAGATGCGCCTGCTCCTGCGGGACCCGAAACCGATCGATAATCTGATGCGGCGTGACATCTTCGGGAACATTGAGCTCGACGCGATGGTCGACGGCCCCATCGGGCAGATGGTCGGCCAACGATGCATAAAGCTTGACCGCGATCTTCATCGCTACTCCTGAATTCCGCCTCTGGTCAACTGCGCCGGATCCAGCAGGTGTTCGAGCTCGTCGCGGGAGAGGCCGCTCAGTTCGGCTGCGACGTCGATGACCGGCCGGGCTTCCTGATAGGCCTTTTTGGCAATCTCCGCTGCTTTCATGTAGCCGATGATCGGGTTGAGCGCAGTGACCAGAATCGGATTGCGCGAGAGCGCCAGCTGCAGGCGCTCTTCTCTAACCTTAAAGCCGGCGATCGCCTTATCCGCCAGCACTCGAGTCGCGTTGCCGAGCAGTTCGATGCTCTGCAACATATTATGAGCGATCACCGGCAGCATCACGTTGAGCTGGAACGCGCCCGATTGTGCGGCAACCGTGATCGTGGTGTCATTTCCGATCACCTGCGCCGCAACCATCGCCGCCGCTTCCGGAATGACCGGATTGACCTTCCCCGGCATGATGCTGCTGCCGGGTTGCAGGGCCGGCAGTTCGATTTCACCCAAGCCGGCCAATGGGCCGCTGTTCATCCAGCGCAGGTCGTTGGCGATTTTCATCAAACTCACCGCGATTACCTTGAGCTGTCCGGACAGCTCGAGCATGGCATCCTGGCAGCTCAGGCTTTCGAAAAACGAGCTGTTCGGACGAAAAGGCAAGCCGGTTTCATCGCTCAATACCGCGGCACAGCGGGCGGCGAATTCAGGATGCGCGTTGATTCCCGTGCCCACAGCGGTCCCCCCCAGTGCCAGACGATAGACACGAGGCAGTGCTGCGTGGATGCGGTCGATGCCGTTGCGGATCTGCTGCGCCCAAGCGCCCAGTTCCTGGCTGAAACGGATCGGCATGGCATCCATCAGGTGGGTCCGCCCCGTCTTGGTGACGGCGTCGAGCTCTGTCGCTCTGTTTTCGATCGTTTCGGCCAGATGCGTCAATGCCGGCAGCAGGTGCTGATGAATTTGTACGGCCGAGCTGACATGCAGCGCCGTCGGAATGACATCATTGCTGCTCTGTCCCATGTTGACATGGTCGTTCGGACTGACCGGCTCACCGGCGATCCGCGTCGCCAGCCTCGCAATCACTTCATTGGCGTTCATGTTGGTGCTGGTGCCCGAGCCGGTCTGAAAGACATCGACCGGAAAATGATCACGGTGCCGGCCCTCCACGATCTCTCCGGCCGCTTGAACGATGGCCTGCCCGATTGCCTCGGGCAGCAGTCCAAGCTCCATGTTCACCACCGCCGCCGATCGCTTGATCAGACCGGCGGCTTTGATGAAGGCGGCCGGCATGGCCAGGCCGCTGATTGGAAAGTTGTTGACAGCACGCTGCGTCTGGGCGCCGTATAAAGCGTCGGCAGGCACCTGCAATTCGCCCATGCTGTCTTGTTCGATTCGGAATGATTGTTTGCTCATGAATGTGGATGGGATGAAATGGGTTGACAAGAAAAATGAATGTTCAGTCAGATTTTTACACCGAACCTGTTGCCTCTTAATTCTGTCCTTCGTGCACAAAAACGGGCAAAAACAGGGTTTCGGGCGGAAGACAGGAGCGATCGTTGCAGGCCTGCAGCGTGAGCCGCAGGGGAATGCGCGCGCCATCGCCTCGCTTCGGCATCAGTGTTGCCCGCACGGTGAAGTCCCCCTCGTAAAGGGCCAGCTCGGTCTGGCTAAAGCCGAGTTTTTTCAGCTGCGGTTCGGGATAGTTTACCGCCTTCAGCTCCCAACCCGACTCATCGGTGCCGATTGCTAGATTGGTGGCAACCAGGTTCGCCTGCAGCGGGCGATGTCCATTGATGTGCCAGCCGGGGCGAATCCGGAAACTCAGCTCGATCTCATTCGGCTGCGCACCGCCGACCGCTTTCGCTTTGACCGACACCGCACCTTTGGCAGCGTATTGGTGCGCGCCGGCTTCGCCGTACAGCAGATCCGCGGCGCCGATCAGCATCGTCGCATAGGTGGCCGGCTGCTGCACGATCTGCTCTGAAAACGCCGCCAGAGCACGGTTCGCTTTGTCTTCGTAATCGAGCTGCGCGGTGCGTTCGACCAGTTTCGCCAGCACCCGGATCGCCACTGCATTGCCGGACGGCAGCGCACCGTCGCGGCTTGCCTTCGGCCGCGTCATCAGCGGCGTATCCTCTGTGGGCCGGTTCATGAAAAAGCCGCCCGCCTGCGGGTCCTGGAATCGATCGATCATGCCGTCCGTTATCTCGCGCGCACGCATCAGCCACTTGTCGTCCAGCGTTGCATCGTACAACTGCAGCAGTCCCAAGGCGAAATGCGCATAATCGTCCTGGGTGGCCGGGGTCGAGGAGCGGCCCTGCAGATAGACGCGCCACAGTCCACCGTTTTCACGGCGCTGATTGGTCCAGAGAAATTCGGCTGCGCGCTCCGCCGCCTGAAAGTAACGCGGCTCCTCCAGAATTTCCCCCGCCATCGCCAGCGTCGTGATCACCATACCGTTCCAGGCGGTCAGGATTTTATCGTCACGCAGCGGGTGAACACGCGATTCGCGCGCCTGCCGCAGTTGCTCGCGGAGCCGGTCGATGCTGTTCAGCATCTGGTGCAGCGGAATGTTCTTCCGTTTCGCATACCGGTCCAGCCCAACCGGCAGGAACAGGATGTTCTTGCCTTCGAAGTTGCCCGATTCCGTGATGCCATACAGGTCGATCGCCAGTTCGGCATCTTCCGGTTTCAATACCGCCTTGATCTGGTCCGGCGTCCACAGAAAAAAGAGCCCTTCCTCTCCTTGGCTGTCGGCGTCGGTGGCCGAATAGAAGCCACCGCCGACGTCCACCATCTCCCTGAGCAGATAGTCCAGCGTCTGCCTCGCCACCCTCGCGTATAGTGGATTGCCGGTCAGGTCGAAGGCCAGCAGATAAACCCGCGCCAGGCGCGCCTGGTTGTACAGCATCTTTTCGAAATGGGGCACCAGCCAGTTGGAATCGGTCGAATAACGGTGAAAGCCGCCGCCCGCCTGATCATGAATCCCGCCTTGGGCCATGGCGTTCAGCGTTGTCTCCACCGCTTCCCGCACGGATTTGTCCGGCGAGCGTTGTTCGGCATCCAGCAGCAGCAACAGAAGATTTTCATTGGGAAACTTCGGAGCCCGGCTGAAGCCGCCGTGCGCTGAGTCGAAGCGCTGCAGAACCGATCGAACCGCTCGCAGCAGGACCATTTTGTCCAGCCGCCGCGCCTTTCCGCCGCCGGCATGGATTACAGCCACCCGCGCAGCCACCCGTTCAGCCTGCATGATCAGCTGGCTGCGCTGCTGTTGCCACAAGTCGCTGAGCTGCAGCAGAATCTCTTTGAACTGCTCGGGAGGAAAATAGGTCCCGCCCCAGAACGTCTTTCCTTCGGGCGTCAAAAAACTGGACATCGGCCAGCCGCCGCGCCCTGCGATCAACGTCACCGCAGTCATGTAGATTTCGTCGAGGTCGGGCCGGCGCTCGCGATCGACTTTGATGCTGACGAAGTGCTCATTGAGTATGCGTGCGATCGCATCGTTGTCGAAACTCTCACGCTCCATCACATGACACCAGTGACAGGTGGAATAACCGATCGAGAGAAAGATCGGTTTGTTTTCACGCCGTGCTTTGGCAAACGCTTCCAGGCCCCAGGGATGCCAGTCGACGGGGTTGTGGGCGTGTTGAATCAGGTAGGGCGAGTCTTCCAGTATCAGCCGATTGATATACTCGGGCCGGCCGTCTGGCAGCAGATGTTCGGTTCTGGGAGAGTAGTCGGCTCCTTTCGAGTCCAGCGCCTGCTGCAGTCGCTGCTGCAGCGCCGGATCATCGGTCTGCGCAAGCGCCGAATCGGCGCCCGTCATCGCAATCGAGACAAGCAATAGGATGAATCGTGTCACGGCGCCTCTCCTGCGCGATGTTCCACCGTTCACAATATCTTTTCAACCCAGGAATGCATCCAACCTCCTCATGTCGAACGGCCAATCCAGCTCCCGGCCGTTCTCGGAATGGATAAGGACGGGAATCCGCACGCCATACTGCTCGAAAAGCGCATCATCCCCAATAATATCGACCGCCACCAGCTCGAATTGCTCCGGCATATGTGCCAGCCACTGCTGCAGCAGCTGTTCGGCCTCTTCGCACAGATGACACCCCTGGGTTCCGTACAGCTTCAACAGTTTCATAGGCGGATGCAGGCTTGGGTCAGCATGCCCTCTCCTCTGCTCAGCGTTCGGCCGATCATTCGGGCTCGTAGGCGAGGATGGATGCCAGCCAACGTTCCGCCTCCTTTTGTGCCATCGATTTGCGCAGTGCATAATCGTGCAGCTGATCACGGGCGATCTTGCCGACATTGAAATATTGGGCGTCGGGATGAGAGAAATACCAACCGCTCACTGAAGCCGCCGGGTGCATGGCAAAGTGCTCGGTCAGTTCGATGCCGATGCTTTTTTCGACCTCCAGCAGTGCAAACAGAGTGGTCTTCTCGGTGTGATCCGGGCAGGCGGGATAGCCCGGTGCCGGACGGATGCCGCGGTATTCCTCATGGATCAGTTGCTCGCTCGATAGCCGTTCGGCCTTGGCGTAGCCCCACAGATCCCGCCGTACACGCTGATGCAGACACTCCGCCAAGGCTTCCGCGAGACGGTCTGCGAGGGCTTTGAGCATAATACTGGCATAGTCGTTGTGATCTTTTTTAAAGGCTTCCAGATAGGGCTCGATGCCGATGCCTGCGGTGACCGCAAAGGCGCCGATGTAGTCCTGCCGGCCGCTCTCCTGGGGCGCGATAAAATCGGCCAGACAATAGTTGGGCCGTCCAGGGGGTTTGATCGACTGTTGTCTGAGGTGGTGCAGCGTCGCCAGTTTTTCGGTGCGCTCCTCGTCACGATAGACCACGATATCGTCGCCGAGCGAATTGGCCGGAAAAAAACCGACCACGGCGCGAGCGGTGAGCCACTGCTCCTCGGTCAGGTTTTCGAGCATCCCCTGGGCATCATGGAACAGGGCACGTGCCTGTTCGCCCACGACGGCGTCGCTGAGAATTTTCGGATAGCTGCCGGCCAGTTCCCAGGTCTGGAAAAAAGGCGACCAGTCGATCTGTTCGGCGATTTCCGCCAGCGGATACTCGTCGAACACTTTCCGGCCGAGAAATGAGGGAACAGGCGGCGTATATGCTGCCCAGCCAGTCTGAAACCGGTTGTTGCGTGCGGCCTCGATGCGATGCTGGCGCGTCTGCGACTGGCGGCCTTTGTGGCGCTTGCGCACCTGTTGATACTCCTCCCCGATGTCGGTCACGAACACTTCTTTCATCTCCTCGCTGAGCAGGCTGCTGGCCACACCGACACTGCGCGAGGCGTCGGTCACATAGACCGTCGGGCCGTGATAGTTCGGCTCGATCTTCACCGCGGTGTGGGCGCGTGACGTCGTTGCACCGCCGATCAGCAACGGGATATCGAACCCCTGCCGTTCCATCTCCTTTGCCACGTGCACCATTTCGTCCAGAGAAGGGGTAATCAAACCGCTGAGGCCGATGATATCAGCCTTCTTGTCGCGTGCGGTCTGCAGAATTTTTTCCGCCGGCACCATCACCCCGAGATCGATCACTTCATAGCTGTTGCATTGCAGTACGACGCCGACGATGTTCTTGCCGATATCGTGCACATCGCCTTTCACCGTCGCCATCAGAATCGTGCCGTTGGAATGGATCTCCTGACCTGCCTGTTCCGCTTCCATGAAAGGCATCAGATAGGCGACCGCTTTTTTCATTACCCGCGCCGATTTGACCACCTGCGGCAGGAACATCTTGCCGTCGCCGAACAGATCGCCGACCACGTTCATGCCGGCCATCAGCGGCCCTTCGATCACATGCAGCGGCCGTTCCGCCTGCTGGCGGGCCGCTTCGGCATCCTCCTCGATAAAGTCCGCGATGCCTTTGACCAGTGCATGTTCCAGCCGTTTCTCGACCGGCCAGTCGCGCCAGGCCAGAGTCTCCTTCTTGTCGCCTGCCGCTTCGCCGCCGCGATACTGTTCGGCGATTTCCAGCAGCCTCTCGGTTGCATCCGGACGGCGGTTCAGGATCACATCTTCGACCCGTTCCCGCAGTGCTTCGGGAATCTCCTCATAGATCGCCAACTGTCCGGCGTTGACAATGCCCATATCCATGCCGGCGCGAATCGCATGATATAAAAACACGGCATGAATGGCCTCGCGGACGGTATTGTTGCCGCGAAAAGAGAACGAAACGTTGGAGACGCCGCCCGACACCATCGCATGAGGCATTGATGTCTTGATTTCGCGGGTGGCCTCGATAAAGGCGACCGCATAGTCGTCGTGCTCTTCGATGCCGGTGGCCACGGCAAAAACATTGGGGTCGAAAATGATGTCATGCGGCGGAAATCCGACCCGTTCGGTAAGAATTCGATAAGCGCGCCGGCAAATTTCCACCTTGCGCGCCCGGGCATCGGCCTGCCCCTCTTCGTCGAACGCCATGATGATGGCTGCGGCACCATAGCGCCGCAGCAAGGTGGCATGGCGAACGAAGGTCTCTTCGCCCTCCTTGAGCGAAATGGAGTTGACCACTCCCTTGCCCTGAATGCATTTCAGCCCGGCTTCGAGAATCTCCCATTTGGAGGAGTCGATCATGATCGGCACTCGGGAGATATCCGGCTCGGACGCAATCATATTCAGAAACCGCACCATCGCCGCCTTGGAATCGAGCATCCCCTCATCCATGTTGACATCGATGATCTGAGCGCCGTTTTCCACCTGCTCCCGCGCCACCTCGAGCGCTGTTTCGTAATCCTCTTCCTTGATCAGCCGGCGAAACCGCGCCGAGCCGGTCACATTGGTGCGCTCGCCGATGTTGACGAACAGCGAATCGGCGCCGATATTCATCGGCTCCAGGCCCGCCAGCCGACAGGCCGGCGGCAGCTCCGGAATCGGCCGCGGCGGGTGCTTTTCCACCGCGGCCCGTATCGCTTCGATGTGGGCCGGTGTGGTGCCGCAGCAGCCGCCGACAATATTCAAAAAGCCGCTGGCTGCCCATTCTTCGATTTCCGCCGCCATCTCCTCCGGCGTTTCGTCGTACTCGCCGAAAGCGTTGGGCAGGCCGGCATTGGGGTGAGCCGAGACATGGGTGTCGGCCACCCGCGCCAGCTCTTCCACATACTGACGCAGCTCTTTGGCGCCGAGCGCGCAATTCAACCCCACCGAAATCGGCTCGGCATGGCTCAGGGAGTTCCAGAACGCTTCGGTGGTCTGGCCGGAGAGCGTGCGTCCGGAGGCGTCGGTGATGGTACCGGAAAGCATCACCGGCAGCCGCAGTTCATCCTGTTCGAACACCTGCTCGACGGCAAACACGGCCGCTTTGGCATTGAGCGTGTCGAAAATGGTCTCGATCAGGATGATATCTGCACCGCCTTCGATCAGTCCCCGCGTCGATTCGCAATAAGCCTCGACCAGCGCATCGAAGGTCACATTGCGAAATCCCGGATCATTGACGTCCGGCGAGATCGATGCCGTGCGGTTGGTCGGTCCCAATACACCGGCGACAAAGCGCGGTTGGTCGGGTGTTTTTGCCGACGCGGCATCCGCCGCTTTGCGCGCCAGGCGGGCGGAGGCCAGGTTGATCTCATACGCCAGCGACTCCATAGCGTAGTCCGCCATCGCGATGCGGGTTGCATTGAAGGTGTTGGTTTCGACAATGTCCGAACCGGCATCGAAATAAGCCGCATGGATGGCTTGAATGATATCGGGGCAGGTCAGGGAGAGCAGATCGTTGTTCCCTTTGAGATCGGAAGACCAGTCGGCAAACCGCGCACCTCTATAGTCTCTTTCTTCCAGACCATAGCTCTGGATCATGGTGCCCATGGCGCCATCCAGAATAAGAATCCTGTTCGCAAGCTGTTCGTGCAGCAGTGCAGTGCGGGAGGTGGTTTCGGTCATTCAGATCGTGAGTCGGGGGTTGAGCCGGTGCGGCGGGGAAACGGTTCATTGTAGCGTGTTGGGGGATCGTTCTACAATGGTCGCCGCGGTGCGGCGGCGATTCTCATCATGCCGAGTACTTTGCCCGCTGCCGTAGCAACTGCGAGTAGGAGAATGCTTCACATAACTCGATACAACCGGTAAAGAAAAGCCGTGCTTAGCCGAAACTTCGGGAATGAAGACCTTCATTCCCGAATGGGATTATGGCTGCAGTTGCGTGCGCTCAACGTGAAGCGAAAACCATACCTGATACAGCGGTTTATCGTCGCCGACAGCCCAAGCGCAGCGCGCCCGCAACGCAAGCATCGACATGGCGTCCTTAGCGCCAAGTGCCCCGTTACGCCAAGCCGTGACGGCCTATGTCGGATTGCCGGTAGATGACTCAGCCGATCAAGCGCCGGTTGCCGATGAAGACCTATCGGAGGCGCATCCATGAAACCTTGGATACCGAGGAATCAAGTAAAAAGTCTGTTGGCAGCAGGGCGTAGAAATTTCCATCGAACTAGCGTTAAAATTCTTACCCATTAATCGTGGGTAGGTTGAACAGAGGGCGCGCAACCCGTTAATGCCGCTGGCGGCGCAAGTCGCCACGATAATCCCCGCTGTTGAAGCTGCTGCCCGCGGTCGCACATGATCCTCGTGGGACAAACACAACGATCCGGGAGAATGAATAATTCCAGACGAAGACGATCCCGATTTGCAGAACCTTGGCAAGTGGCGCAGCTAGACCAAGTGTGTAGACGAACCAAAGCATCAATAAGTTGTTGAGTACCGCAGATATCCCTTGCATAAAAAGGTACAGCCAGAGTTGCCGTCTGCCCTCACCCTGAACGCGGAAGGTCCAATATTTCTGAAGGGTAAAGCAGAGTGCCACCGCGAGCGCAAGCGCCAAGCAGTTGGCAGTCAGCAACGGCCATCCGGCGAGCTGGTATAGTGTCGTGAACAGCAAGAGTTCGAACAGAGCCGCAATCGCTCCAGCGCTGACATAGCACAGGAATAGGTGCGGGTCACGCAGGAAAAACGCAGCGATTCGGTTCAGGCGCAGCATCATCGCTTTTGATGCCGTATCGAGGAGAAAAGGATCTTCATTGATCAAGGCGTTGGCTACTAGCGGTAGCGGAAAAGATAGCGAACTGGGCAAGGTTCCAGCGCTGGGCAAGAAATTTCAGGGTCACGCCAAGCACTCCGAAGCCGTACCGTACAGAACGCAAGAAGTTGATGCTGGACACATCCTCCGCATACCGGGTTGGACAACTGATCTCGCCAATGCGATAACCAAAATAAAGTGCTTGGGCGAGCATTTCGTTGTCGAACACGAAATCGTCCGAATTTTCCTCCAGCGGCAGCGCGTGCAGGAGTTCAGCGGAGAACGCCCGAAATCCCGTGTGATATTCCGAAAGCTTTGCGCCAAGGCAAATGTTCTGCACCAGGGTCAACAGTCGGTTGGCGACGTACTTGTAGCGGGGCATTCCGCCGTCGAGTGTCCCGCCGCCAGCGACACGATCAACCTTGGAGAATATTGATAATCAGGATGCAGCATGACGACAATGTCGGCATTCAGACGCAGCGCTTCGCGATAGCAGGTTTTTTGATTGGCCCCGTAGCCGCGATTGCTATCGTGCACGAACGTGTGCAAGCCCAATTGCTTGGCAAGAACGACCGTGTTGTCTTCAGAGCCGTCATCAACTAGGACGGCCGCATCGATATATTCGTATGGCACCTCAGCCCACGTTTTAGCCAGCGTCTTCTTGGCATTGTAGGCCGGCATGACCACTACTATTCGTCGTCCGTATAACATGCTTTCCGGAAGTTATTTTCAGAACCACGTTGATGTCGGTTGGCGGTATGTTGGTGGCGAACACCTGATCGAATACCATGTGGAGGAACGGCAGGGGATGAGAGTGTGCCGCGGCATGGTTTCGCGGCGAAAACCTGGACGGCTATCCAGCCTGAATCCCGCCATAATAACGGCGCCTGAATTGCTCGCTCTCGCATATCGTGGTCTGGCGCAAGAACAATTTGCTTTGGGAGCGTGACATGAAGGCAAGTAATAAAAATCCAGAATGCGATCCGCGGACCAAATGGTGGCTGCTGAGCGTAGTCACGGCCACGGCCATAGGCTTCCTACTCAGGATATACCGGCTGGACACACAGTTCCCCACAGGTGATGAGTGGCACGCGCTTATCGTTGGAGTCAATTTCAACTTCTCCGATATTCTAACATCATTTTTTGGCGGGGGGCATTCAATACCAGAGGCGTTATATTACCGTGTCTTGATGAAAGTGGGCAGCGTCACGGAGAGCACCATCTATGCCCCCTTCGTGCTCGTAGGCACAGTGATGATAGGAGCCGTTCCGTTCTTGATTCGCAACTTGGTGGGCAGGCGTACCTCGGCATTTCTCGCCTGGCTTATCGCTCTGTCGCCGTTTTTTCTGTTCTACAGCCGGTTCGCGCGCCCATACGGCATAGTTGCGGCGCTTTCTTTCGTAGCGATATGGAATTTCGAGAGATGGGTCGAGACGCGTTCATCGAGATACCTTGTCAGCTATGGCATGTCTGCTGCCCTTTCCTCATATTTTCACTTAATTGCGCTCCCGTTTGTTCTTACGCCGATCATAGTTGCCCTGTTTCGCGACGCGGTTCTCACGCGTGCCGGGGTAGCAGCGTCCATCAGAAACGCAATACTCGCAAGTCTCGCAGCCGGCCTCCCGATCGTAGTTTTTCTTGGTGCGCCTGTCTGGAACAGCTTCAGCGCGGTTGCCGGAAAGGCTGCCCAGGGCATGCCGACGGTGCCCTCGGTGTTTGACGGATATATGATTCTCGTGGGAAGCCGGGAGTTGCCCATCGTGATCGTGATTACCGCATTTGCTCTCGTTGGCGTATGGGCGATGATCCAAAACAGGCAGTTGCGCATATTCGCGATTCTCTTGTTGACTAGTTCGGCAGTCCAGTTAGTAACAGTGATCATGTCTAGGCCGTTAGCTGTTGAAGGTCCGCACATATTTGCTCGCTATTTGATTCCAGTCGCGCTCGTCCTGCTCGTGTTTACTTCCGCCGGTTTTCAATTCGCGACAAGACGACTACCAAGGTTCCCCGCCGCGGGGATTGCTGGACTCATGCTCGCCGTCTATTTCTTGAACACCTCATCATGGGTATTGACAAGGTACAACACAGAAACTAGCGAGTATCTGCTTGTTTATCTCATCGTCGGAAAGGACTTCGAACGCTTCCCGCTTGATAACGTTCGTCACAAAGTTCCGGCCTTCTACGAGTGGTTGTCTCGACGACCGCCAGGTGAAATGACGATCGTCGAAGCGCTTTTTCTCATCAGCGAGTATTTTCTCGTCACGTACCAACTTTTGCATCGGCAGCGCGTGCTCATGGGTCTTACCGAGCGACTGTGCGGTCCGGGCACCGATTTACAGGGAAATGTATTCAAGACTTACGAGCGCACGCGCATCCGAAACGTTGTAGACCTTTCCGACCCGGGGGGCCTCGCCGCAAAGGGTGTCGACTATGTTGTATTTCACCGTAGTATTCATGCAGAAACCGCAATCGAAGATGGCGAGTTCGCCGACGCTGATGTTACGCGTTGCATTGACTACTATCTGAACAATGTTGCTTCTGCTGTTTTTGACGACGGCAACGTGGTTGCATTTGCAATCAGTAAGCGAGCGCGGCAATTCGACGATTGAAAAGGGGCTCAAAGTCTGTCAAAGGGGGTAAATCTTTGTAATAATATATCTTTATTTTCTTACGTTCGATGTGCTACCTTTCAAACCATAATATGCTTTATACAAAGACGCGACCCCTTTTTCGGGGAGTCGCTATTTTTGCG
>DEII01000140.1 GCA_002352385.1 Methylococcaceae bacterium UBA2778
ACACCTGACACCTGACACCTGACAATGACACTGAACGACAAGAAACTCAACAATCCTCTCTATGGCGTACGTTGTATGGTGAGCGGGCTGCGGCTGATCACCAGGCCCGGCTTGCGCCCGTATGTTTTGATTCCTCTGCTGGTGAATTTTGTTCTTTTTTCGCTGGCACTCTGGTTTTTGGGCTATTATCTCTCTGACCTGATCGACTGGCTGCTCTCTTTCGTGCCTGCCTGGCTCGAGTGGCTGAGCTGGATTTTGTGGCCGCTGTTTCTGTTGAGTTTTGCCGTTGTCACCTTTTTCTCCTTCACGATGGTCGCGAACCTGATCGCCTCGCCGTTTTACGGTTTTTTGGCGGAAAAGGCCGAGAAAATCGTGCTGGGGGAGGATATCACGCAGGATCAACAGGAATCGATCTTCAAAACTGTGATTTCCGGCATGACCTCGGAGTTGAAACGGATCGGTTATTTTCTGTTGAGAGCGGTGCCTCTGCTGATATTGTTCGTGATCCCCGGCGTGAACGTGATCGCCCCCTTCGTCTGGCTGCTGTTCAGCGCCTGGTTTCTGGCGCTGGAGTATACATCCTACCCGCTGGAAAACCACGGCATTCTCTTTACGGAACAGCGCCAGCGGATGAAAAAAGTGCGGCTCGGTGCGACCAGCTTCGGCGCGGTGGCGATGCTGGGGCTGGCGGTGCCGGTACTGAACATTCTCATTCCTCCGGCGGCGGTGATCGGGGCGACGATTTACGTCATGGGGAGGAAGGATGAATCCTCTTCATCGGACTCGGCCAGTTCACCGAGCAGATGACCCCCGCAATCGGAAACCGATCGCAGTCGAACCGACCGGATCTGGTTTTCGAGGCTGTGGTCTTCGGGAACCCGCAGTGCGACCCGCATGTAATTGGGCGTGTAGCCGAAATAGAGCGGTCTGCCGTCTTCATCGATGCTCGGTTGGCCTTCCACTAATACCCGGAAGGTCCGGCCGAGACAGCCGCTCATCCGCTCCTGTTTCATAACCTGGGCCAGTTCATGCAGCTGCCGGCTGCGCTGTTTCTTGACCGCGGCGGGCAGCTGGTTCGGCATGCCGGCGGCTTTTGTGCCCTCACGCACCGAGTAGGAAAAGATATGGACGTGGCCGAAGCCGATGCGCTCGATATAGGAAAGAGTGCTTTCCCACTCCTGCTCGGTCTCTCCTGGAAAGCCGACGATGATATCGGTGGTGATGTTGATATCGGGGACAGCGTGTCGCGCCTGTTCGATCAATCTCGCAAAATCCGCGGTATTGCAGCGCCGGGCCATGCGGCGCAATATCCGGTCGCAGCCGCTCTGCAGAGGAAGGTGCAGGTGCGGCATGAAGCGTGGATTTTGAAACAGTTGAAAAAACGATTCTGGCAGATCCCACGGCTCGAGTGAACCCAGCCGCAGCCTCGGGATGTCGGTCTCCTCGAGTATGGCCGTGATTAGCCAGCTCAGGTTCGATCCCCGGTCGCTGCCGTAGCCGCCGAGATGGACGCCTGTCAGGATCACTTCCAGGATGCCCTGCTGATGCAGTCGGTTCACTTCATTCACGACCTCTTCGATCGAGCGGCTTCGCTCCTCGCCGCGGGCGACGGTGACGATGCAAAACGTGCAGCGATAGCGGCAGCCATCCTGCACTTTCACGAAGGCGCGCTGGCGGCCACGGCTGAACAGAGCGACCGCTGCGGGTTCGGTAGAGAGCGACGGCATGGTTTCGATGGCAAGCCGTGCTTTTGTCAGCTCGACCAGTCTGTTTTTGTCGCGATTGTCGATGACCAGGTCGACGCCCATCGAGCGTGCGGCCTCCTCCGGGTTCAGCGTGGCGTAGCAGCCGCTGACCACCAGTTTCGCAGATGGATTTTCACGGTGTATCCGGCGGATCGCCTGACGCGATTTGCGCGCCGCTTCATGGGTGACCGCGCAGGAGTTGAGAACCACCAGATCTGCTTCCCGGGTGTTGGTGACGATCCGGTCGCCGTCCGCCTGAAAGGCGTGCGCCCAGGTTTCGAGTTCCGCCTCGTTGAGGCGGCAGCCGAGTGTCTTCAAGTGAACCTGCATCGTTAATCGTATCCGTTTACGGTTTTCAGCGTATGGTTAATCACAATACCGGCGAATGACTGAGGGCGAATTGGTGCGCGTGGCACACCCTACGATTGGCGTCGTTGTGGAAGATGGCGGTGGGGTGGGGTGCGCCGTGCGCACCATTTCGAACTGTGAACCGTGAACGAGTGCCATTTATCCAAAAAACCAGTAAGCAACGAAAATAGCGGCCAGTATACCGCCAAAATCGGCAATCAGCCCGCAGCCTGCCGCGTAGCGGGTGTTTTTTATGCCGACAGCGCCAAAATAGACGGCCAGCACATAAAATGTGGTTTCGGTGCTGCCCTGTACGATGGAGGCGAGCCGGCCGGCGAACGAATCGGCGCCGAGGGTCTGCATGGTATCGACCATCATGGCGCGCGCGCCGCTGCCGCTGAAGGGCTTCATCAGGGCGGTGGGTATCGCATCGACGAAGCGGTGATCCAGGGAGAGTGCGTCGATTCCTGAGCGCAGCGCGTCGATGGCCAGTTCCAGCGCGCCGCTGGCACGAAACACGCCGATCGCCACCAGCATGGCGACCAGGTAGGGGATGATGGTGACCGCTGTCCGGAATCCCTCTTTGGCCCCTTCGATAAACGCTTCGTAGGCGTTGACCCGCTTGACCATCGCCCCGACGATGAAGACGATGACCAGCGTAAAAAGAATCAGATGGCTGAGCAGAGCCGACTGATCGCGCATGGCGGCCTGGTCGAGGCCGGAAAAATAAAACAGCAGTGCTGCGATGAAGCCGGTAAAGCCGGCAACATAGGCGAATATAACCCGATCGAACAGGTTGATTTTTTGCACCAGAGCGACCGCGAGCAAGCCGGTCAGGGTCGATATATAGGTGGCGATCAGCAGCGGAATGAAAACATCCGTCGGGTTGACCGCGCCCATCTGCGCCCGGTAGGTGAAGATCGTCACCGGAAACAGCGTCACCGCCGAGGTATTGATGACAAGAAAAAGAATCTGAGCGTTGCTGGCGGTCTCTTTGTCCGGGTTCAGCTCCTGCAGTTCCTGCATCGCTTTGATGCCGAGCGGCGTGGCTGCGTTGTCCAGACCGAGGGCGTTCGCGGAAAGGTTCATGACGATGCAGCCAAGCGCCGGGTGGTCGGCCGGGACCTCCGGCATGAGCCGCCGGAACAGTGGCGTCAGGCCGCGCGTCAACAGCTGAACGAAGCCACTGCGCTCGCCGATGCGCATGATGCCCAGCCAGAGTGCGAGCACGCCGGTTAAGCCCAGCGCAATGTCAAAGGCGGTTTTGGAGAGGGTGAACATCGCCAGCATCATCTCACCGAAAATCTGCGTCTCCCCGAAAAAAAGAAACCGGACCACGCCGGTGACAAAGGCGATGAAAAAAAAGCTGATCCAGATGAGATTGAGCAACGACCTATGGTTTTGAAAAATGTAACTATTCAGTACCTTTCTTCGAGCGTGACGGCAGTGGGGCATTTGTTCCGGAAGACGCTGTGAATACCTCCCTGTACGCTTGACGTTGGCATCCATGTCAACGACACTTCCTCCACAAACACCCCACTGCCGTCGATCATGTGGTTACCCGAAGATGTGCTATTTATGTAGGTTGGGCAAAGCGCAGCGTGCCCAACGGCTCGAGGCGGATGTTGGGTACGGCCTGTCGGCCTTTGCCCAACCTACGATTAATCTTAAGATGATTGTTGCTCACCTTGAAAAGGTTGATCCCCTCACCCTAGGAGGCTGTCCGAGAATAGACTGATCTACTGCGGCCGAGCCTGATTGGCCATATTTCCCGATCATTTTCGTTAAATAGGCCCACTATTTGCCTCAAATGATCGAAAAATCTGACTCAATCAGTCTCGCCCTCGCTACGATCGCTATTCTCGGAAAGCCTCCTAACCCTCTCCCGGACGGAGAGGGAACCGCAGAATCACCGGCCGTTTCTGAATGGGGGCGCAACCGTAGGATGCGGTCACCGTGTCGATCATTCAATTGGGAATGAACGATGGGGAAACAATCTGCATGAGGTCCCTTGTCGGTGTCACTTTTCCGTCTGGAGCTGTTTTTGAACCTGTTCGTGTCGGCGTCTGTATTCGACATCGAGTACTTCGATATGGCCAAGGACGTTTTCCAGGGCTTCGTGCTTGGAATCATCCTGAGCCTCTTCCAACCACTGCTCCATCTCCTCGCGCAATACGTCGAGAATATCGACAGCGCCCTTCGTCTCGTGAAGTTCGCACTCAAGTGTTGACAGTGTTTCGGCCGACATACAATCTCCGTAGCCTGTAAAATGAAAGGAACGGTTCAAATAGTAACCCTTTCGTTGAGTGATCACAATATCTTTAAAAAGCCGTGTTACGAGTTAATATTTTGTCCGGTTTTGTAGCAAATAAACTGTCCGGTTTATGTGAACTCGAAAGGAGGGGGCATGAGCCGGGCCAGATGGCTACAGGAAACACGACAAATGCGATTCGAAGATGTTTATGAACGGTGGTACGTGAAGCGCTTGACGCAAGAGGAAGCGGCGCAGTTATTG
>DEII01000222.1 GCA_002352385.1 Methylococcaceae bacterium UBA2778
ACCTGCGACCTCCAGATTAGGAATGAACCGATCCCTATCTTAACATATTGATATAACTAAACTAATATTTTCAAAATGTGAAAGTGTGTAAGAAACTGTGTAAATTTCGGGTCAAAAAATCGGTTTGGCCTCCCCGAGAGGATTCGAACCTCTGACCTCAGGATTAGGAATCCTGCGCTCTATCCAACTGAGCTACGGGGAGTTCCGGGATTTATCGTACCTGTCTGCGCCCAAATTTAAAAGATACAAGCAAAAAATCGGAGATTTAGCAGGGGGATAAGCGCATTCAGCCGCCATCCTTTTTGACTGGCAGCCTGCGCATCCTACGCCCCATCCGTTTGTATCACCGAACGCGCAGCTTCCTCACGCTCATAAGCTTTCAACATTGTCCTTCACGAGTGCCAGCTCGGGTCTGAGCCGTCCGGCCCTGCCGGGCGCGCCAGCTTGACCTCATTTCAATCCCCTGCATTCAGCTCCGATCCGTCTGTCCAGTCCTGCGTTTGCTCATACTTCTCACCGTTACCTCCCTTGCGTTTTCCAGTCCCAGACCATCGCGGGGCCTTTGCCCTGCGATTTTGTGGGGGTGGGCCATAAAGGCCCGGATGGTCTGGGCCGCAAAACAAAGAGGAGGAAACAATGAGACTTTTCACAACCTCAGAATTGGCCCGCCGCAACGAAACCGAACTCAGCGTGCTTTTCAATGAGTGCAACCTGGCACTGGCCAGAGCCGAACCGTTCAGCTCCGAGTGGCATAGAGCATCGGCCAATGTTGAAACCATTCTGCGCGTGAGAAAGCAGCGCGCTCAGCAATACAGGCCGAAATGGCCGTAGGCCACAACGCGCCGCCGGTAACAAAGACCGGCGGTGCCCTTTATCTTGCAATAATTGGATCGCCGCTTGCCTATATGCCTGCTTCGTATGGAGCCACCGTCGCCCTCACAAAACGGGGCGGCGGTGACTCAGGGAGAAGCACGGCATATGTCTGCTTTGGTGGTGAGCCGGAGACTTTGCTATCTTGGTCAAGGCCAGATAAGCAGCGGAGGCGTCCCATGAAGAAAGTGAAAGCGCACGCGAAGGTGCGCAAAAATCTCTACATCCATAACGACATTGATCAGTCCGCTTTCTATTTTCGGCAGAGGATTGAAGAGCGTGCCGCAAAAGACGACCGGGACGGCATCGGCCAGGAAATGATGGCCTGTCTCATTCTGCTCACTTTTTCGGTCGAGGCGAAATTCAACTTCCTGGGCCACAAGCTGATTGACGGCTGGAAGGAGCGAGAGCCTTTCCTCAAGAAAGTGAAGGCCGTTCGAAAACATCTTGGCGTCAATAGCAGTTTCAAGGAACGGCCTTACGAGGCAATCAAGGTTCTCAAGGAATTTCGCGACACGCTGGCACACGGGAAGCCGGATGAGGTTGAATGGGAAGGTGATATCACTGCTACCGAGAAGGAAATTCAGGAACAAGGTCGCCTACGGGCGGGGTACGAGGCGTTCCTGAAAGAAGAGTTCGTGTTTCAGGCTTACGATGACGTAGAGGCAATCTGGAAAGACCTGATCGAACGCTCCGGCCTCAACATTGCCGATACCATTACCCAGGGCGGAATTGAATACAGCTTCATTGCGGAGGCGGGCGGGAAGAGCGAGTGAGAAAACAACGCGCTCAGCGTTATAAGCCGCAATGATCGAAAAGCCCCGCCGCATCGCCGGTCTAAAACCAGCGGTGCGTCTTCATCTTTAAAATTTGGATCGCCGCCAAGCCGTATGCCTACTTTGTATGGAGCCGGAGCCTGCTCGTCGAGATTTCTTCCACGCTTTTGCATTGACCGTATTGGCGAGACAGGCGTATCAAGTCATTGATGGTAAAGAAGATTATTTACACCTTGGATGCTAGGGATCACGCGATGCTTGAGGTCATGCGTGACTATTTCAACCTGCCGTCTAAGCGCATGCGGAATGAAATCCAAGGAATGCTGGCTGAAACTGAAAAGGTGCTATCGAGCAAAGGCATTAAGTATGGGGACCTGAAATCAGCTCTCGTGCCAAACCCGAAGAGGCGGGAAATTGCTTTGGTCTTTGATACGTCGGTTATAGAGGAGTCATGGTACGGCCTGCCTATTCATACTGCCCTGATGCCGCTGTTTTCAAAGCGCAGCAACCACAGCATTCTCGTCGGCGACTACATCGGTGATAACGAACATCAAGAGCGGCTCTATGAGGCTTTTTCTGAGAGCGTCCAACTGGTGAGGGATGTGACTTGGCGTCATAGCACCCAGTTTTACATCGTCTACATCAACAATCTGACGGACAGAATGATCGAGACCTTCCACAACGGTCTAAGCGGGTTCGAGCCATACGTTGGATTTTCAGATACGACGTTTGCGTCCCGGTTCAAATTGTTCCTGTCCACAATGCTCGTAAATGAATGTTTGAAGCATCGAGATATTATCCTGGTGGGGCATGAGGACGATCGGGATAACTCAGAAGACGTGAATATGCGCAGCTATCCTTGGGAGGAATTTGGATACACGTGCAGAAGCCTTCAAGGCATCTATTTTGGTGTTCTGCTTTCCTACAAGATAGAGCGGCCTGTCTTTAAAGGGTTCGAGGCCGATAGTGAGTTCTCGATCAACGCAGTGCATTCCGATCCTGTGTCATTCACCGATTTCGAGATTGAGATTGATGAGCGCAAATTCGCTTACCTAGCTGCCGAAAAATCCGGGACCCTCAAAAGGATGGGGTTGCTTGGCAGCGACCTCACCGATCTCAAGAAGCTTATCGCGGCAAAAATATCGTCGAACTACATCTACAACATGACGCATGACGATCAGCACGACACGACGAAGTTCAATATTATTCTGGAAGTTGACCCCGAGGACGGGTCAGCGCCGCTTCGCGTCTTAGCCGCACTTGAATATATGCCGCGCGAAAATTGTCTGCGTCTAATTACGCTGCATTGAACGTCCGCAACTGTTGAAACTTCCGGGCTTGGCTCTGAGCTACAGATTACGCCGACCGCGTAACGCGCTACCCATCTTTGTGCAGATAGGCTGGATGTACGTTGAATGACATTGGAAAGCGATGGCTGGTGCGGCTGCCTACCGTTATCGGTTGGGATCGTTCTCCAGATCGTGCTCCTGCTCCAAGCCACGGTCTGTTTCCTGCTCTGCGGCTTTTTTAATGGCTTCCTGCAAAGACTTGTCCCGCGCTGCTTCATTGAAGCGATCTGAAGCCCCGCGCTGTGTAATATCCTTCGCGTTGTCCTTGAACTGTTCGGTCTTTTCCTCCTGTCGCCGCTCTTTCTCTGTTTCCCGCAAAAACCGGTCCCGGTCGGTCTGCTGCTTTAGTTCGTGATTTTGCAATGTTTGGGTGTGCTCACGTGCAACCTGTTTCTGCGCTTTTCCCTGGGCATCATTCAGGAGGCCAGCGTATCTTTCAGTCTCCGGCGTGTCCTTGCCTGCAAGATGGTCATTCACTGACTCCTGCGCGCGTTTGAGGTCATGCAAATGCGGGGAATTATACGGGCCGCTCATTTGATGGCGGGGCTGTCCAAGGGGCGTTAGGTGCTTGCGCATGGAATCAGCAACGTCGTCTTTCAGACGCTCCTGTAATTCGTTCGCTTTGCCCTCCAGTTCTATCTGCTGGCCCGCAACCATCTCCTGATACTGCTCACGTTGCTGATCGTTCAGCTTGGCAAGCTCCTGCTGCCGCCAGGCTTCCCTGTCGTCATGCGCCTTATCGAATGCAGGCTTGACCGGATGCTGCGGTTCTTTCATTGGGCAAACCCGTCAGATTTTGACAACGGAAAATCGAATGTGAGACAATTCAGAATTGATTGAAAACTTAGATTTGAGAGGTCGGCTATAGATATTGAATTTGCAGATTTTGAAATCGACCGCGTAATAGAAGCTGCTGCGCAATGCCCGGAGGGTCTGTTCTTCCACATCGTCGAACAAAGATTCGGGAACAACGCGATTTCCCATTCACTTGCTATGGACGCATCAGCCTTCATGGTCCGCTCGGGGCTGTATCTCTACGAAGAACGTGAGCCTTTACTTTACTACGAATTCGTACGCGACGTAACCGATTACGTTCTTCTCGAAGCGGATAGGGCCGGGGCGACAGAGCACAAACAGTCTTGGTATGTACCGCAGGACAACGCCTTCATGACTGCCGCCAACATGATCCTGGATGAAGGCATTATCGAAGAGCCGCGCATAGTCGCGTTGGGGCTGATCCGTGATGGTTTGAAATTCTGTGAGCTGCGGGCCTCGGCTGACTATTGCCGCTTTCTTGGCGGTGTCCGGTGGCTGCTCAAGATGGAATTGCAACGCGCAAAGCAGTTTCCGAAGCTCAACACGAACGCTGTCTAACGCGGGCCGTCACGCTCGTTGCCCTTGCCTAAATCTTTGGGCCGGTCGGCTTCCTGTTCTATGGCTTTGAGAATCGCGTCAGTAAAATCACCGACGGCCTTCTTTTGCTCTCCTTCGCGTTCACGCTTGCGCCACGCCGCAATCTTGGCCTCGGTGATATCCCGCATATGCTCGCGTGCGGCTTCGCGCTTCTGCCGCTCCACGTCGGCAAAGTTCTCGGCCTGGCCATGACGGCCTTTAAGCTGCGCAAGGTGCTGTAAGCGCTTTAGCTGCTGCTCATCCATCTGGGACTGATAGCGGGTCTTGATGGCCTCTCTCGCGTATGTCTGCTGTTCCTGATAGCGCTCACTCAAGACTCTGCGGTCTGACTTATGGGTAGCAGCCAGAGCCTTGCGGGCTGCTTCCTGCCGCCGCTTTGTGATGCCGGTAAAATCAAGCATCGCGAATATACGGATGTGCAGGCGACTCTGTTTATCTTTGAGAGCCTGCCGGTTCCGCTCGTGCCGTTCGCGCATCGATTCACGAACCGGCGCGAATTTATCACGCAACTTGGTGACAGAGGCGCGGGTTTTCAGGTTACGCTCGGCACGCAGCCGGTTGATCCGGGCGGCATACAGCAAGGAGGTGTTGCGCAATTCATCGGTGCGCTGGCGCTGCTCGCGGGCAAGTAACGATGCCAGATTCTTATCCTTTTCGATCTGGCCCTTCTCGAATTGCGCCCATATGGCGGTTTCCGGATTTTTAGACCGTGCGGCGCGCTCAAGATTGAGGTCGATGATATGGGCGTTGAACTCACGCCGCGTGCGTCCCTTGTCGATTGTTGGATAGTCGATCACACGCCCGCAGCCATTAATGCGCTTTTGCGATTTTGGTCGAAACACATTGTCATTGATGTGCTGGGCGCGTGGTCCTTCATGAATGGTGGCTATACGGTCGATGCCTTGGGCCTTTAAAGTGCGGTGGTCGATACGGGCCGATACGCCAACCTTTTCGAGTGTCTGGTTGCAGATCATCTCCCACCATTCACGAATCCAATCGACCGCCCTGGGACCGGGCAGGCATTCCTTGCGCCGGTCTCGGGCGCTATCGGATAAGCGCAGTACGCGCTTGCCGGTTTTGATATCGCGGTCATGCACGGCGATATGAACATGCGGATTGTGCGCATCCTTGCCCGTTTGATGAATTGCGGCATACCAGGGAACTCTCCCGCCGGTCAGCTCGAACATGAAATCCTGAACGAGATCGGCGCGCTGTGTGTCGGTCAGTTCACGAGGCAAGGCGATGCGGATTTTGTCGATGACACGGGCGTTCTTGCGCATGGCGCGTTCCCGGTTATCCATCCAGGTACGCGCCTCCACCGCTTCATCGGGCATGTGGTGAGACATGATTTCAGGTTCGGCGTCGGCGCGGCTGATATAGCGAATATGCGCGCCTGCCGTGCCCGCCTCATGGGTGGTGCGTCCAATGCTCTTCAGATTGCAACTATAGATCGCCATACGCACACTCACTCACTGTCTACAAACACACTCCGCAACTTCCTCAAAGGCTGACCAGCGAGTCATCCTTTGCGTTCGCCGCCAGGCGAAAACGGTATGCCCGAGCGGCAGGTTCATGTCCTAAGAGCGGTGCACCAAAGCCTGTCCCCGGCGTCTGAGGGACTAAGCCCAAGCGGCTATGAGCGCCACGGCCCTAGGACAGGTTCTGCGGGCCGTAAAGAGGGGGTGGCATGCGCCGGGGGAAACTTCCCCCTCAAGAGCTAGAGGCGCGGGTTTTGGAACAAAACCCAAAAGTGCGCCCTCCACAACTTATAGTTTTACATAATATCCCATAGATTAGCAAATTGACCTGTCCGTTGGTACAGGCCTCTCGCTATTGAAATATCGGTTTCTTGCTGCTCTGTGTGTTGATTATCAGCGATTCGCATGAAATTGTCATGGCGCTTACATAGGTATGGGGCACCTACACCTTTGGTTTAGGATTGTGAATTTCCAGGTGACGAAATGACTAATGAATCTCTGAAAAAATTTATGGCGACGCAAGATGCTGCGAAACGCTTGGCCAGTCAGATGGAGCCGCTACACAGCAAATTAACTGCCCTTTCTTCTGCTGCCGAAACGCTTGCTGGAAATTCGGCGATTCACCGCCTGGTCAATGATATGGAGCGACACAATAAGCTGGTGCGCGCCGCGTTAGGACCGTTGGCTGATCTAAAGGCATCAGGGACGTTAGACCGGCTTACATCATCGACTGGCGCATTCGATCATACGAAGCAGATGCTTGTGGATTTTGAGGCGCGCTTTCGATTGCCCGATTTCGCCGAAACCACTCGCGTTTTTAAAACCTTTGAGGAAAGCGGGGCGCTCAAAGAGCTGCGACGTTTCTCCGCACAAACATCGGAAATCCAGCGCGCGATTGAAGGCATGCATTCGCCTTGGCTAGACGCTGGAAATCCGATGCACTCGGTCGCCGGAATTGCCGGGGTTCAGAGCATCGGCATCACCCTTGGCAAAATGCCGACCTTCAGCGACCAGATTACGAAAGCATTACGCGTCGATCTGGGTGATTGGCGTGATCGCATTACGTGGCCTAAGCCGATTTTCACCGATCTTGTTGCTCGATCCGATTTTTACATCGAACGTGGTTTTGACCCGGCTCTTACCGACTTTCCGTCGGCAGCTTTTGAGGAGAGCCTAGATATCGCCGGGCTTAGAGATGAACCACCGGCTCTTGTCGATCTTTACGGCGCGCCAATCCCGCCATCGGAAGACGATGAGGAAGAGGAAGCATTTGCGCGCACCAATGATGCTCATGATTGGTTACAGCGCTTTGAAGCGCAGTTGCGCCGGTTTATCGACCAGGCAATGACAGACGCCTTTGGAGAAGATTGGCCGAAGCACCAACTCCCCAACGGCCTGTTTGAAGAATGGCAGGAAAAGAAACTAAAGGCCGAAGCGAACGGGGGACCGATATGGCCGCTTATCTCCTATGCTGACTTCACTGACTATGAGCGCGTGATCTGCAAACGGGACAATTGGCGTGAGGTTTTCGTCGCGATTCTTGGGCGACCGGAAAGCGTTCGGGAATCTCTACAACGGCTCTATGTCCCGCGAGTTGCAACTATGCACGCCCGGGCAATCACGCAGGATGATGAGCTGCTGCTGTACGTAGAAGTGAGGCGGTTCATGAAGATCATCTTGGCGTAGCACCACCGCCAAAAAAATCGCGCGGGCATTGCTGCCCGCGCTTTGGTTTGAGTGATGCTCAGTCCTGCTGGACCGGCTTGATGAGGATGCGGAGTTCGGCGGGAAAGCCATCTGTAAGGAAGCTGAGCGGCACGGCCTGAACATCCAGGATTTCCCCTTCGCCGTCTTTAGTGGCCCAGACAGGACCGGCCTCGATCCAGCGGCTCTTGCCGTTTTCATCCTTGACCGGAATGAATGCTCTGCCCACGGGCTTCTCAGCCGTATCTGCGCCAGCGTTTTCGGTTTTTGTTTTGTTGTTTACCATTGTGATCTCCTTTTGTTTTGAGCTGACCCCATGCCAGCCTGTGACCGAGCGCCGGGCGCGTCCGCTTGGCAGGATCAATGGACTACTCGTTTATGCGGGCCGGAAATTGATCCAGTGGAACGCTGCCAAGCGGACGTGCTCAACTGAGGGAAAGGCTGTCTTGTGGGAGCAGCTCTCATGGCAAAAGCGCCGGATCACGGGGAAATCAACACACCGTGACACCTTAACGCTTTGAGCATATTCGGCTTGAAAGAACTGTTTGGTGCAGCTTGAATAAATATACGGCAAGATAAAACGGACGAAACGGGCCGATTTGTCTACCGGTTTTGTTGGGTACGGCCTTGCGGCGGGGTCGTCTTTGTATGGACTCGCGCTGTGACGATTTTAGATGATCTACCACGTGGGGTGCGCTCACGCCGCCTTAACGAGCAACAGACTCCCTTATCAGCCTGGGTTGATCCTGACGCGATCGCGCAAAGCGATGTGCTGCGCTTTAGCCCGTCCAAACTCTTCCTCGGTGTGGTCGGCGGCGAAGTTCTTGAAGATGAAGGCGAGCTTTACGTCACGGGCGGCCATCCGGTCGGGATCGGCGATGACCGTCATGCCGTTCTGTGCGCAGGCTCTCGCGCCGGAAAGGGTCGCTCCTGCCTGATCCCGACCTTGCTTGAGTATGCCGGTTCCGTCCTGACCCTCGATCCGAAAGGTGAGCTTGCCAATGTCACGGCACGGCGGCGAGCGGAGCTGGGCCAGCGTGTTTGCATTCTCGATCCGTTTGGCGTTACCGCCCCGCGCCTTGAAGCGTTCAAGGTGGGCTTCAATCCCCTGGCGCTTTTGCAGATTGATAGCCCGACTCTGGTGGTCGATGCTGGGCTGGTCGCAGACGCTTTGGTGATTGGCAGCCCGAACGCGGACCCGCACTGGGATGAAAGCGCCCGCAATCTGATCGAGGGGATCATTTTGCATGTGGCCACCTATCCCAAGTACGAAGGATCGCGGACGCTGGTTACGGTACGCGATTTGCTCAAGCGCACCTTCGATAAGGTCAAAGACCTGCCGAAAGACTTTAAGGGCACGCCGCCGCCGCAGGCCCGCGCCGAAATGATCGATAACGCCGGGCAAATGGAGAAGGCCAAACCGGAGCTGGCGGCGGCTCTGGATGGCGCGGCGCGGGACTTTTACGACAAGGCGGACCGGGAACGCGCTTCGGTGCTTTCAGTCGCGCTGCGCAACACCAAGTTTCTGGATTACCCGGAATTGCGGACCTCGCTCTCAACCCATGATTTCGATCTGGCGGACCTAAAGACCGAAACCGGCGGGCTGAGCATCTATCTCTGCTTGCCCGCCGGGCGGATGGCGACCTGCAACAGGTGGTTCCGCCTTTTCGTCAATCTGGCTTTAGAGGCAATGGAGCGTGAGCGCACCAAGCCCGCTATTCCTGTCTTGGCGGTTTTGGAGGAGTTTCATGTGCTCGGCTACATGCAGCAGATCGAAGTCGCCGCTGCTCTGGTCGCGGGCTTTGGCATGAAGCTGCTGATCGTCCTGCAAGACCTCACTCAACTCCGGCGGCACTACAAGGACGGCTGGGAGACATTTCTGGGTAATGCCGGGGTGATGGTGTTCTTCGGCAACAACGACATGACGACCCTGGAGCACATCAACAAGCGCTGCGGGCAGACCTCGCTGATTGTCGAGCGTTCAAGCCAGGTGACGACGGCGCAAAGGTCCGGCGGGGCGACTGGCGCGTCATGGTCACTGGAAGTGCGCGATCTTCTGACCGCCGAAGAAGCCAGCCGTTATTTCGGGCGGGATGACAGCCAGCAGCGCCAGCTCGTCATTCGCAGCGGAATGCCGCCCGCGATCATTCAGCGCGTGAAATACGACAAGCACGAAATGTTCAAAGGGAAGTTCGATCCGCCTGAATAGGGCGCAGGAGAAAACAATGTTCAAAAAGAAAGTTGAAAAGGCGAAATCCGATTGGCCGACTGATAAGGTGAACCTGAAGAAGCTCCATGTGGATATTTTGGGCCAGTATCCTGCGCCAAATCACGAAAATAAGGTTTTCGGCTTTACGCTTCTTATCGTCGTACCGGGGTTGTTCGTCTTCTGGCCGGCTGCCCTGGCGATGGCCGTGCCGGTGTTCATGTTCTTCTGGATGACGTTCAAAAGGCGTCTTAATATCAGGATCAGCCCTGACATGATCAGGGTGAATGGCAAGCGCTACGCGCTGGATCAGATCAGAGAGTTCCGTGTTGAGCCTCATCAGCGCGCTTATAAGCCTGATCCCGGCGTCTATGCGCGCGCGCTTGAAGTTGTGATGCAATATGGAGAAAAACGCATCACGCTTGCGGAGATGCGCCAGAAGGAAGAGGAAAAGGCCGTCGCGCTGATGCTCCGGCTCCAGAACTGGTGTGAGAAATTTGAGGAATTGCTGGCGCGTACTCGTCAGAGCGCACAGGAAGAAGCGGAACCAGAGAGCGGGGATTTCGGGCCGTCACCGGATATCAGATAGGCAGCTCAGTAAATCGGTAGCGCCTTCACCATAGAAGGCCAGTGAATGCTGCCTGACTGATTTTGATTGTCATAAATACCTTAAAATCAGACCGGCCTCAGCAGGCGTCTATGGGCGGAAGCGTTGCAATTCATGCGGGGGCACAATGACTCATTGTGGACCCGGACGCGGTTACGTCTCATATTCATCTGCTGCGGTGCGGTAGGGCCGGATGGTCCACTCGCCTTTTGGATCGAGGATCACTTCCTCACCATCCTCATCAATCATGGTCAGAAAAACCGTGGACCATTTGGCGCGGTAGTTCTTATCGTAACGTTCAAGCCGCTTGGCGATTTCATAAAGTCCCTGCCGCAAATCCGTCATGGATAGCGGCGTATCGTCCTTGCCCCGGATTTTGATTTTAAAGGATGTGTTCTTCTTCTTCATTACCCCAGATTGTAGGGTGCGCTGGTTGGCGGATGAAACGATTGCGTCCGAAACGCCGATTTTTCCTGCGGATAAGTCGAAGAATTTCAGATCAGTCATAACGTTTATGCTTTGATCCGTCCGCTGGCGCGGGCTTCATCAGCATAGGCGTCGAGGGTTTTGGTCGGCGTGAAGTAGCGGTCGCGCTCGACTGGCAGGCCCAGCGGGCCACGCACGGATTCCAATTCGGAGATGCTGACGCTGCCGATTTCGGGGCTGCCGATACCGAGATCGCACAGGCCGAACGCAATATCCGGGTTATCGGGATCAAGCTCGGTCAGGAGCCAGGTGCAACCGGCGTCCGGTGTGAAGAGCTTCACGATGGGATAGAAATCCGCCTCGGCTTTGCCGCTTAAATCGAGGGCTTCGCGCAAACGGCCATTTTTGAGCAATCGTTCGCGGATGGGTTTGGTTATGAGCTGCATTTTTCATCTCCTTATCTGTTGTTTTCCTCAAGACGCGGAGACGAAAAGCCAGGGGCATAAGGCGGCGGCTCAAGGGGTTACACGGGCCTTAGCCAAGCCTTTTGGGGCGCAGGCAAAGGCTGGCGCGGGCCGCCCCTTGAACCGGTGACGCGCCCGGCTAGAAAAGCGTCAAAACTTGAGGAAAAGCGGGAAGGAGATGGGGCGAATCAGCGGCTCGAAAGCGATCTGTACCAGCGACGAACAACCTGTCCGCTCGAAGAGTCATCGTAGCGAAAACACTCTGCCAGGATGTCTATGGATTGGACTATTCCAGCAAGCACGGGAGCAGATAGCCCGCTTCCGGTACCGGTCTCATAGTGACTGACCCAATTGCCGACAATTGCCGGGACGTGGACCGTATTCAGGTCTTGTTTCTGCTGTTGATCGAGTATGAGGTTTCCGGCCCGATCATGCAGTTGCACGGCATCTGTGATTGCATCAAGACAATTGGAGACCATCCGCGAGCTGTCTTTGATAGCAAAGTCGATCGGCACGGGTATCGCGACGCGCCTGATAATTTGTTGGAGCTTGTATTCAAGATATTGCCTGATGAGATGTTGGGCTTGTGAGACTTGCCCGGCACTAAGAAGAGTGTCGATTGTGGATTTTAGGCGATCAGCACCTTGCGTTTGGCTCAAGACTGCGCCCATTGGCGGCGCGCCCTGTAACTTGTTGTGGTGCCAGTCATCTGTGCCGCCAAGGCGATCAAAATATTTTTCGAGGAGTCCGTCATGGCTGAGGATAATGAACTGTAGGCCGTTTGGATTGACCGGCTGTTGCAGGCCGGTGCGTATCAGTTCCATGAGGAAAAATTGGTGTCCTGAGTCAAAGCTCGACGTCACATCATCAAGTACGACAAAACGCGGAGCGCCGGAATGTTTGAGGGCTGCGGCCAGAAATACGGAGATAGCGAGCGCATTTCGGTAGCTTTCAGATAGAAGTGCTCTTGCGGACAATTTGTGCTGTCCGTGAAATTCACTAAGTTGGACGTGAAGGTCTTCGCGGTCGTCTGCGCGCTGAAGGTCTGGAATCACATCGCCAACATTCATAATTTGCCGGAACATGTCCTTGTACTCGCCGTCAATGTCCGCGATTTTTTCCTTGGAGAGTGCGGCTTCAGCATCAGCAAATAGCCCCGTCGCGTTCGTTATGAACGTTCGCCACCTTTCCCGTATATCAAGGCGCTCTTGTTGTTTCGCCTCTTGCTCTTGATGCTGCCGATATTGCGTAACGGCCTCTACGAACTGCTTACCATGCTCGACTTGCTCAGTTAGCTGGACGAGTGAGGCAGGAAGTTCTTTTTCAAGTTCGGCCTTCTTGTCCTTGGCTGCTTTGAGGCTATCAGCCGCCATTTTGGCTAGCTCTGATGTCCACTCAATTGCCGCCTCAAGTTCAGCCTTTGTGATGTCGCCTGAGCTGAATTTGGAATCCAGTCTGTTATTCTGGCGCTGATCGTCCGCGACCGCTAGTGCCTCGGATTGTTCAAAGCTGTTGAGAAATGTCTTCCAGGTAGATGCCTGCCAAGCTTCCTTTATCTCCTCGGTCTTGGCGGCTGCATCCTTGTATTGAGTAAGTTGCGTTGCGACATGAGCGCTGATCGATTTATCGAAAGTGCTTTCGCAGAGTGGACATGCTTCGTCATCTGTCCAGCTTTCGTTTGCAATCAGGGCATTGGCGGCATCATACAGGCGTTTGAATAAATCGCCTCGCGTCGAAGCAAGCAGTTCATCGCGCTTATCGATAAAACTGCTTAATTGACTTTGATCGCCCTCAACAGCCTTTTTGTCGATCGACTTCAAAGTTTCAAGCTTTGCAATCTTCTCGACGGCCAGTTCAAGCTCCTTACGTTTCTCACCACCTTCTTCAGTGCGAATGGCTGCCTTGATTTCATCGAAGTCAATGTCGGCAAGGCTCTTGCCATCAAAGAATGACTTTAGCAGTTCCACGTCGCCCAAAGCGCGGGTCACGTTGGCGGCATAATCATCGAGCTTTTCAATGTCTTCCAGAGGATTCCCGGTGACATGTTCATAGCTGGTACGCATCGTGCCAAGCGACCGTTGGCCCGCTGCCTGTGCCGTCTCAATTGCTGCGGATATGACTTTATGTTCGAGGTCGGAATTCAGGGCGCGCGTGTCAGATGTCGCCTGGAGTGCCTGACGACAATCTGAATAGGCGGAAAGTCCTAGCAGGGAAGAAAACGTTCGCCCCCGTTCCAAAGGGGATTCCTCAATGAAGCGTGCAAATGTCCGGTAGTCTAGGAGGGCAAATGCCTCCTTCAATGTTTCAAGAAATGCATTCGGGTCGGGATGTCCAGTTGGACTTGTTACGGTCCGATTACCTGCGGAATCTCTTTCCACGCGTATGGCAACGGCAGCGCTTACGTCATCCGATTCAAACTCCAAATCAATGAGGGCGGAGTTCTTAGAGTGAAAACGATTGCAGTAATAGTCCTGGGGTCGTTCTTGCGCTTGAAGCATTTCCAGTTTTGGGATCACACCGTGGATCGCATAACAAAGAGCTTCGAAGATTGAACTTTTTCCAATCGCATTGTCTGCGAAGACCGAATTCACTGCGTCGGGCCGGAATCGAATATCGAGCGGGTCGGCCTCGTTGTTAATTCCCCTGAAGCCTTCAATCTTGAGTCTTGTGAGAAAGTATCGAGGCATCACGCTTGTTGTTCCTTCTCTGGATCAGGAACAACAAGCGCATCCAAGGCTTCCATAATTTTGGCGTTAAAGTCGGAGCGCGCTCTTGTATCTCTTTCTCCGTCGATAACGATTGAAACCAAGCCGTCGAAATTGCTTCTGAGTATGGCAGACATTTCGGGATCAACGTCATCAAGCTCGTCAAGAAATGCAGCGCAGTTCTCGTCAAAGGACTTGATGCCATCGAACCGAAAATCTGACATTTGAGTTTCACTCCTCGGTTTGTATTTCCTCTAGCAACGGCACTTCCAAACCCTCTATTTCTTGGAGCGCTCTGCCTGCGATCCCTTGCAGGTCACCATACATCCCGACTGTAGATTCAATAACGCCTTGAATCTGCGCCTCACGCTTTGCCCAAAGGCGCGTCATTGCCTTTTTTTCACGGTCCAGGTCTGCCTGCATATCAGAAAATTTTTCGACGATCGCTTCCACACGATGCCGAAATCTCGGGCCTGTCAAATACTGGTAGACCAGCTCCATTTTTGTTTCCTGGCCGTCCTGCGCCTGACGTGTGGCGGCAACCTCAATGAGCGTTTGGCGAAGGGCGATCACGAGCGGCATTGCGAAACGTGGTTCGGTAATCCAGATGCCATCGATATGCCCGAATGTGGCGATGTCTTTGGGAAGGGCATTGGATACAAGCACAGCGATTTCAGCGCTTGCGGCCCGCTGATCTCCCCGAAGTTTGGCCAACCAGCCATCACTCCAGTTCTTTGTTCGTTTGGACTCCCAAAGAATTGATCCGCAGGTCTGTCCCATTGGACCACAAACACGCTGAAGCACATCACCTCCAAACTCGCCTTTTCCAACCGGTTCAATGCTGTCCATCGGGAATTGAGTCTGCAAGGTCTTTTCGAGTGCGAGTTCCAAAGCCTCGCCCTGAAGCTGCTGCGAGCCTTGTTCGGCCTTGCGCTTTAGCTCCTCAATCTGCCGTTTCATTGAGGCGATTTGTTCTTCTTTCTCGGTGACTTTGAGTTTGAGTTCCTCTTCTGCTTCCTGTTTCGCTTTCTGGCGGATTTCAGTAACCGACGCCTGGACGCGCTTTTCGACGGTCAGGTCAAGCTCACGCTTGGCATCATCGAGTTCACGCTGTTTGCGGATCAGACCGGCCTGAGCTTTTTGCGCTTCCTCAAGTTTGGCATTGCGCTGCGTCAGCACTTCCTGAAGCTCGGCCAGCTCCTTTGCCTTTGCATCCAGATCAGATGCCGCTGCCAATTTGGCTTTCTTGGCTTCCTCTGCTGCAATCGTCTCTCGTTCTGTCTTCAGCTTCTCCGCAACCTGCTCATCTATGGATTTCTTTGCTTGCTCAATAGCTTTTTGCTGATCTTTCAAGGCGGCTTCACGCTTGGAAACCTCTTCCTCTTTCTGCGCGATCTTTGATTCATACTCCCGGCGTGTCGCCTGAATGAGCGGTGCAGCAAGGGACTCAGTAAGTTTGATTTCCGTGGAACAGTTTGGGCAAGTGATTGTCGGTTCGATCATTCATTGCCCTCCAATGTTACAAGGCTGGCCAGGCGGTTTTGTCGCCCATCGCCACACCGCTCAGTCATTGTTCAATAAGCTTTCTTCAAATAGCGATCTCGAACGTTCCTGAAGCTGAACCTTGTCGATCAGATCCCCCTTCATACGATATGCTTTGAAATAATGCGCGCGTCCGGCGTTTGGATTATCAATCAGCTCAGTTCCCATCTCGTTGCTACGGAGATCAAAGCTGTAAGCCACAACAAATTTATCAACTTCCTTACGGACAAGGTCACCAACCTCGACTAGTTCGTCATCTACCGGGCTATCGGCTGGGAGTATCAAGGTGTGGTGGTGCGCTGTTCCCTCTGCCAATGCGAATGGAGTCGGCGCGACGTACATCTTGCGATCGCGGACAAGAATATCTCCGTAGCTGCCAAAGCCACGAAAGCTTTTATTTTTGTGAACGTAATCGTTGTCTGCATTCAAAAAGCTACCATGGCAAATGACCAAGTCTAGGACCGGATAAGTGTTGCCGTCGGGTTTTGATGGGTATCGGCCAAATACATAGAAAACTTGCCTTCCATTATGCTCGCCGCAAGGTACCTGGCTGTTGCAGTCATAGTCCGCTTCTCTACCTGGATACGCCAACCCCTTTAACTCAAAACCTTCTGTGTATTCTACCAACCGAAAATCAGGATATGTATTTCTTCCCGGTGTGTCGTAATGCAGTCCGATTTCCTGCAAACGGCCTTCAAACCAGTTCTGAAAATGAAACTCCTTGTCACTCGATCCTTCACGGACAATAAGTTTTCCCTCCTTAATTGCCTTACTGCAGGCTTTGAATATTTCGACAGCTTGACTCATCAACTCTCTCCGTTCGTGTTTTCTTCGAGGATTGAACAAGCCATAGAATGCAACCGATCGATTTGCTCCTCTACTTTGTCTTCGGTTTCATGAACAAGCTGAAGGGCACGCGTTTCATCGGAGGCTGTTGAGGCAAATCTTATTAGTTGGGCCATTAGAATAACTCTTACATCATTCCGACTAAGCTTTCGTTGTGCGAGACAAAAACGCCGAACCTGTTCGTTCGATTTTGGAAGAACTACTCTCCAAATGTCGCCGTTGTAATCGTGAGAAGGGACTTGATCGCGCTTTCGGCATACAATGATGATATCGAGATCGATCGGTTCCTTGGCCTGGAGCTTCGGCATTGCCACAGACATTTCCGCTTTGATTGGCTGAACTGCAGATATACGAAACCCACCATGTAGCAAGGCTGTAAGCACCGAACTCCATCCCTCTGAGCGGGAATGATGATAGGTGAATGCCAATATACCTTCGTCTTTGAGAACCCTGTTTGCTTCTTGCCAGACAGTTCCAAGCCGTTCGGTGAAACAGCCAACGTCAGGGTTTTGAACTTCACCTTCGGCACGTGTCGTGCATTCTTTTCGATCACTCAGAAAATGGTTCTGCCAAACATGAAAAAAGTCAGCCAACTCGGAGTAATGCACATTGTCGAAAAATGGTGGATCGGTGATGATGGCATCCACTGACTTACTGGGGATATCGGTTTGGCTGGAATCCCCGCAAGACAGATAAACGCGCATCCCATTCTGAAATGAATGATAGTCCTGAGCGATTTCGTAGCCCATCTTTTCAGAAAGGCCGAAAACCTTCTCTGTTTTTTTGTTTGGAAGAATGCGCTGCTCGAATGGATTTTCTGCGTAATCCAATGCGCGGCGAATTCTCCCTTCAAACATCGTAGAAAAAGAACCGGAACTTTTTTTTGTGCCCCATAGGTTGGCTTCCAACGGCACCCGTTCTGGCTTCAACACGTGATGGGCAAACATATGCCTAACTGCACCTGTGCCTTCACCTTTGTATGAAGCGAAGATATTATTGAACTCTAATGCACCGGAGAATAAACACATGAACAGATCACGGATCATCGAATCGTTGATCTGGCTAATCCGAGTACCAAGAATTGAAAGGCAAAGAAGTTGCCGCGCATTGAACATCTCATGCCAATGGCGGTAATTATATCCCAATGCCTGATTTGTATTGTATCCTGGCTTAATGCGGACGACCGGGTAGGCATTTTCAGTTTTGGAGAGCTCTTGTTCAGCGCGGGCGTACAGCACCCGATCTTCATCCGTGGCGGCGTAATAACCTTTTGTGCCATCTGACTTCAGAACGAGCTTGGCATAGAGTTTATGATTAGGTGCGTGATCTGAATTCCGGATTGTTTTAGCAATCGGGAATTTATGCTCACAGCAGGGGCAGGTTGCGCTCTGTCCTTTAGCGGGACCAACTTGAGGGTTGAACTCAAGCTTGCATCCAAGACACGTTGTTTCCGTATCATCATAACGAACTTCGTTGACTTCGCCGCAATGCTGGCAGACGGTCTGTGCCTTTGGATATTTCTTTCGATAGGCGTGCTGTGCAAAGACTCTGGATGAGAAGAGTTCAACTGGATTACTGCACTCAGGACAATCAACACATTTAACCCAAAAATAATAGAGTACGTCCACCTGCGAGCCGTCGGGCAAAGTTGTCTTATAAAATTGCCGAATGCGATCGGCTGTATCGCGTTCTATCTGCTTAAAGACGCTCAGCACGTCAGTTCGACTGTGAACGGCAAGTGCATTTTTCACAAGAAAATGCGCCACCGGATTGATATCCCTACCAATCGCGTTGGCACCCAACTTCAGTGTTTCGCCCAAAGTTGTCCCACTGCCCATAAAGGGATCGAAAACATCCTGATCGGGTATGGAAACTTTACTGTAGTAAAGCTCCAGCAAATTGCTTGATGTTGGCGCAAAGCAACCGAGAACTATCGCACGAAAAACGCTTCCTAATCGTTGTGCCCACCATTTGTGAACGTGGTAGATGGGTCTGTTGATTTCCTTCCGCCAACTTTCGGCTTGTGCGATATCGCTAAACGCCTCAAACGGAAAATCATCGTCCTCAATTGCGCGTAGCCCTTCGCCGACCGACAAAGTGACACCACTATTTGACGGGACGAACCGTTGGTCATCACATTCTTCAAAGAGATCGAGATTAAGTGCGTTCTGAGGCATCACATCACCCCAGGCTGAGATTTGGATTTTGCCTTATGGACATAGGGCTGCACTTTGATTTTCCCTACCTTTTTATAGGCTTGCGCAATATCGTAGGTATTTTGCATGCGCATGAGTTTTTTCATTGAAATGCCAAAGGCTTTTTCGAGCCTGATCGCCATCTCGGTAGAGAGTGCGGTCTGCTCATTCAAGAAGTTCGACATAGCCTGGCGTGTAATGCCAAGAGCCTTGGCCGCCTCGGTTACGGATAATCCAAGTGGAGTGATGACTTCCGTTCTTACGAAGTGCGCCGGATGGAGTAGCCTATCAGTAGGCGAATCTGTATCATTCATGAGTGAAAGCTAGCAGGCGTGATATTTTGGTGTCAACTGTCAATTGACGGTTTACATAAACACCTCGATATGTGCTGTCTCCTCCAACACTTACATCCAGCCAAGTCGGCACGACTCTCGACGCCGAAGCGATCCGTTCAATCTTCGTCTATGACGGCTTCACCCTTCTGCTTGACGACTGATCGCTTCGACATCGTGGCTAGTGTGCGAATCAGGCGGGGTGCCATTCCTAGTCCTGATCCGTCTTTGGCCGAACATCTTTCGGCCTTTTCGGACGGCGGACATTGATCGCGGCGGCGTCGAGCGTCGTGCTGATGTGCGAGGCGTAATATTTTTCGATCATCTCAACGCTGGTGCGGCAGTTTTTGGCGATCTGATAAATGTCAGCGCCTTCCAGGAGCCGGAAACAAATATAGGTGTGCCGGAGGCTATAGGCCGTCCGCCTGCCACCGTCCCTGTCAACTTTCAAGTCGTTCTCGTTCAGGATCGCATTAAATTGCTTCTTATGATCGGCAGGGAACACCTTGTCGGTCGGTTCGGGGTTGTTCCTTTCAACGAGTCGCTCAAAGGGGCGCACGGCATTTGCCATGCTCTTGCAATAACCGATGCCACGCTTCCCCCTGACCTCGATCAGCAGGATTGTTTCATCGGTTGCCTCGTCCTCTACGATTTCAACATCCCGGTATTCAAGAGTGTTTGCCTCATCAGGGCGCAAACCTGTGTTCGCCATGAAGAGGATATAGTCGTGCAATTGCTCGCAGGCCCACTGCCTGCCGGTCCCTTTGTTTTTCTTCGCGCGCGTGCGCGAGGCTTCATAAAGAGTCTTGTATTCTTCCGGGGAGAACCATGCCCGGCGGGTGATCTTCCCGGCGGTCTTGTAGGGCATCGAGAAGTCAGGCAAATGTTCAAGCCAGCCATGCCGAATGGCGGTCTTAATGACCTGACGCAGCGTTACGGTCTCATGAAGCATGGTTGAGCGGGAAGGAGCTTTGAACTGCGGTGTTGTCTCCGGGTCTAGGCGGAATATCCGATATTCCTGAACCAGGCCGGGGGTGATCTCCGATAAGCCTTTGTCTCCGAAGAAGGGGAGAAGATGCAGCCTCAAGCGTATTTTGTGTCCCTCAACATAGTCGGCATTACGCTGTCCTTCTGTGATGACCTCGTATTCTCGAAGGAATTGATCGGCAGCTTCGCTGAATGTCTTTTCTGATTTTAGTTCGCCGCGATTGTCCTTGCCTCGTAGCTCAAGAAACCAGTCCTCGGCGAAGTCTTTCGCGTGGGAGAGGCTTTCCTGTTTTGTGCTGACGCGGCGGTTCTTGCCCGCCAGATATGTGGCGCATTGCCAATAGCTGCTGTTGTCTCTTTTATAAACGTGGACTTTTCCGCCCAAAATTGTGTGATTAGCCATTTATTCCTATAAATCGTCAAAATGTGTGAAACTGTGTAATAGTTGTGTAAGTATATTTAAGGTAGATTTTGAGCGCAAGGAAAATCGTTAATTTATTGATTATATTGAATAATTTAGCATTTATTTGAATTATTTAATCTAGAGATCATGAGATTAGGAATCTGATGCTCTATC
>DEII01000246.1 GCA_002352385.1 Methylococcaceae bacterium UBA2778
AATTTTAATGCGATTGCCCTGGCTTTGAAGCTGGTCGCCTGCCCCTTTCCTCAATTCCCGGGAGTGCGGCCATGTCTGACGCATGGAATGCGCTTCAGGGCAGAAGCCCGGACGGACAATGACAACCCTGATGCCACCGGGCTGCTGTTGAATTGCCATTTCCATCTCGTCTCAAGGCGTTTTTCATTCTAACCCGAAGATTTCATAAATTTGCGCCGATATCGCGCAGTATATTGGTTTCACAAGGAAATTCCCGAAGGAGTGGCGTATCAGTGACTACGGCCGACTGAGGAAATATTTCTTGTGGAATCAAGAGACAAGCGAGATCAAGCATAATTTGTGAAAGATTCGGGCTAAAATAGCCCTCGCTTGTATAAGCCGCCGGGGACGTTATCTGTTGCGCGCGAAAGCGCTGGATCGAGATCAGGCGGATTCTTTTTGAGATTGACCGAGGCAAGGAATATCCATGAAACGTCGCAAATTTATCAAACATCTTGGAACCGGTTCGATCACCGCGGGAGCCGCACTGTCGGTCCCTCCGGCGGTCCATGCGAAAGAGCAGGTCCGATGGAAAATGGTCACCGCCTGGCCCAAGAACTTTCCGGGACTCGGCACCAACGCCAACATGCTTGCCAAAACGATCAACGAAATGAGCGGCGGCCGCATCAAGGTGAAGGTGTATGGCGCCAAGGAGCTGGTGCCCGCGTTCGAGGTGTTCGATGCGGTGTCGCGTGGAACCGCCGAGATGGGTCATGCCGGCGCCTACTACTGGAAAGGGAAAAGCGAGGCGGTGCAGTTCTTTTCCAGCGTGCCGTTCGGTCTCACCGCTCAGGAGATGAATGCCTGGCTCTATTACGGGGGCGGGATGGATCTTTGGCGGGAACTTTACGATCCGTTTGGCCTGGTGCCTGCTGCCACCGGCAATTCGGGGGTACAGATGGCCGGCTGGTTCAACCGCGAGATCAACACCGTCGACGATCTGAAAGGTCTGAAGATGCGCATTCCGGGTTTGGGCGGTGAAGTGCTGCAGCGCGCCGGCGGCACCCCGGTGACGATTCCCGGCGGCGAACTCTTTACCGCGCTGCAGTCGGGAACGATCGATGCCACCGAATGGGTCGGCCCTTACAATGATCTGGCATTCGGATTCTATAAGGTCGCCAAGTATTACTACTATCCAGGCTGGCATGAACCGGGCACGACGATGGAGTGTATGATCAACAAGAAAGCGTTCAACGAACTGCCCAAGGATCTGCAGGCGATCGTGTTGACTGCCTGCAAAGCGGCCAATCTGGATTTGCTGGCGGAATTCACCGCGCGCAACAATCAGGCATTGGAAGCGCTGGTGAACAAGCACAACGTCCAGCTCAGAGCCCTCCCCGATCCGGTACTGAAAAAGCTACACGACCTGTCGAACGAGGTCGTGCTCGAACTGGCGGACAAGGAGCCGATGGCGAAGAAAATCTACGAGTCGTTCAGCCAGTTCCGCAAGCAGGTCATCGACTGGGAAAAAGTATCGGAACAGGCCTATCTGCGGGCGCGCACGCTGTAATCCGGCACACAGGGTGCTATTGAGCGACGGAGCGCAACAAGGTTTCGAGCCGAGTGGTTGCACGATCGCAGGCATCGATCGTCGGGGCGATTTCAAGTTTCAGCGCCAAACCGACCGATTCCTGATCGCGCTGACGGGCAGCAATTTCATTGAGCGGCCGACACGCCTCGAGCATCTTCTCTTCCGCTTCGGCGAGTTTTTGGTATGTGGTCTGATCCACCTCTTCCGCCAGCATGATGACCTGATCGGAAGCATGGTTCTGACGGCGGAATACCGCTTCGGTGTATTGCTCGAACTCTTCGATCGTCATCGTTTTTTCACCGCCGCCGGCGGTCCGGATCGTCACCGTGGCGCAGGCCTGAAGCAGCAGCGTGGCCATCGTCAGTACCATCGCACTGCGTGCAATGCGTCGAGGAAGCCGATGACGGTTTTGCCTCTTCTGTCCCCTGCCTTCTGCCATCTGTCTTCTGAAAACCATGAGCCATTATAAAACAGCACCCGTCGCTTCACCCAACATACCTCCGGGCATTCCCTTCATCGTCGGCAATGAGGCTGCCGAACGCTTCAGTTACTACGGCATGCGCGCCATATTGGTAGTTTACATGACCCAATATCTGATGAATGGCGCGGGCGAGTCGGATTACATGAGCGAAGAGGAGGCCAAAGGCTACTTTCATCTGTTCGTCTCCGCGGTCTATATGACGCCGCTGCTCGGCGCTTTGCTGGCAGACGGTTTTCTTGGCAAATACCGGACTATCATCGGGTTGTCTTTGGTCTATTGTATCGGCCATTTCGCCCTGGCCATGGATGATACCCGCACCGGCCTGCTGATCGGGCAGGGGCTGATTGCTTTAGGGGCCGGCGGCATCAAGCCTTGCGTTTCGGCCCATGTCGGCGATCAGTTCGGTCAGACCAATCAGTACCTGCTCAGCACAGTCTTTGGATGGTTCTATTTTTCGATCAACCTGGGGGCATTCGCCGCCATGCTGATCATCCCCTGGCTGCTCCAGCACTTTGGTTCATCGGTCGCATTTGCCGTGCCCGGCGTCTTGATGGCGGTCGCCACCCTGGTGTTCTGGTCGGGGCGCGATCGCTTCGTGCATATTCCGGCCGGTGGCGTCGGGTTTATTCGCGAAACATTCAGCCACACCGGTCTCGCAGCCATTGGCAAATTGAGCGTGATCTACCTTTTTGTCGCCATGTTCTGGGCGCTGTTCGATCAGACCGGCTCCTCCTGGGTGCTGCAGGCGCAGAAAATGGATCGGATGGTGCTGGGACTCGAGGTGCTGCCGTCGCAGATTCAGGCGGCCAATCCTCTGTTGATCATGCTTCTGGTTCCGCTCTTCTCCTACGGGATCTACCCGACGATCGAGCGGCTGTTCAAACTGACACCCCTGCGCAAGATGGCGATCGGCATGTTCCTGACCGCCCTTGCTTTCGCCATACCCGCCTGGGTACAGATGCAGATCGATGCCAATCTCTCCCCCGGCATCGGCTGGCAGCTGCTGGCCTATCTCATCCTGACCTCGGCGGAAGTGATGGTCTCGATTACCTGCCTGGAATTTTCCTATACCCAGGCACCCAAGACCATGAAATCCTTCGTCATGGCCTTTTTTATGATGTCGGTCGCCGTCGGCAACCTCTTTACCAGCGCCGTAAATTTTTTCATTCGCAATGAAGACGGCACCAGCCAACTGGCCGGCGCCGCCTATTTCTGGTTCTTTACCGCCTTGATGCTGGGCACCGCACTGCTGTTCCTGATCGTGGTCCGGTTCTACCGGGAAAAAACCTATATCCAGGATGAAGAGGCCCTGCCGTTTCCCCCGTGAATCGCCCGATCCGGCGCGGTGACGTAGGGCGGAACGCGCAGCGGTTCCGCCGTGAGGCTCGGGGAGTCGCTATTTTTGCG
>DEII01000184.1 GCA_002352385.1 Methylococcaceae bacterium UBA2778
GACAAAATATTAACTCGTAACAGAGTTGTTCCAGAGAATTGACAAGATCGTCGCGAATTTCGCAGCAGACACAACCGTTGGTAAGGTTGATCGTATTTTCTTCCACACCTTCGACCAGTTCTGCATCGATGTTGATTGCGCCGAAGTCATTCACCAACACGCCGATTCGCAAGCCGTGGTCCCCGTTGAGAATACGATTCAGCAGTGTCGTTTTTCCGGCACCAAGAAAACCGGTTAACAACGTCACCGGAACGGGGCCGCGTCCAGGGATGACGATCGGTTCGGTTCGCGGAGCAGGGGCGAGTATCGGAACGGAATCTTGATTCATGTTGATCTCTGAAAGGAAAAAGGGGCACGTCACCAGTAAGTTGGCAACGTGCCCGTTGTGCGGAATTTGTGACTCTACTTATCGTCGTCGACCTTGATTCCACGTGCTTCAAGCATCTCACGCGGATTGAGGGTGACGCCGGGCCATTTCTGGACCGGTTTGCGATAAGCATCGGGCGGATAGTATTTCTTCGGATCGATTTCCAAATCGCGCACGAACTGCTCCTGTTGAACCTCGCGCGGCATCGTCGGGGTTGGAAGTTTAATTTCCTTGGGCATCTTCTCACCTGGTTTGAGGAACCAGCGCGGGTCCATGGAAGCGGGAGCCGCGCCATCGGGCATCAGTGCCTCGCGCGACCAGATCGCGTCCTTAGTGACATTGATGACCTGCACATCCGGGCCACCAAACATGAAAAGGCCTTCCCAGTTGGATCGTACTTCCGCGGTCGACTCCGCTTCGAGGGCCGGACCGGCATACTCGTAATGACAAATGGCGGCCATGCGTGGCTGTGTCTGTTTAAAGAGATAGCCGGCAGCGTAGTACATGGTATGAAAGATATCGATGGTATACTCCCAGAGTTTTGCTGGTGCACCCAGTTTCATCGATGACAGAGAAGGCACATCGATCGTGCCTTCAGATACAAACACATCAGCTCCCTTGCCATATTTGGCCGACAGTTCGTCTGGACGGCCATCACCGGTCCAGACGAAGGAAAGACCAGCGTCCTCCCAGTCAAGACGATAAGCAGAGGCACCATCTTTGACGTGCGAACGAGGCCAGTGACGAACGACTACGCCATCTTTGTTGTAGCAGATACCGTTTTCCTCTTTCCAGTCGAATTCCGTGACTTCAATATCCATGCCGTCGCCAATGGGGCAGGCATTGAAGTTTTCCTCATGCCAGCGGTTCATCTCCCTCATGTGTTTAATCATGTGCTTGGTCCCCAATTCAGGCGTTCTTCCTGAAGGCCCATAAACACGCAGCGGAGTAAAGCCACCCGAGAAAGCCCGGAAGGGATACATGTAAGGCAGATCCGCATAATGGTCGGCATGTAGATGGCTAAGGAAGATATCATTGATCAGTGGTGCCGGGACCTGCATGGCGATTGCATTCGAGATGCTGCCGTTTCCTAAATCGAAAAAGAAACGCCGGGGTTGTGACTCACCATTGCCAAGTTCCACCAGAATCGATGTCCCAGACTGTAATCTGGTGGGCGGCCAGGGGGTACTTCCCAGGAACGAAATCCGCATTTCGTTTTTCGGTAGAATCTCCGTGCCTGGCATAAAGACGTTGCGGTTCTTAATGGCGGGCCAGGGTTTGTAGTAATCAGGCAGGCTGATACCACCGCCGGGACGGGGACCATACGGGTTTTTCATTTCACAATCGCTATCCGCAGCAGAGACGACACCGGGAACAGAGGCAGCAAATCCTGCACCGACGGCGGCTGCACTTCCTTTGAGGAAATCACGTCGACCTTGACCGTTTCCTGCTTGTTCGGTTTGTTTCTTATCGTCTTTATTCAAAACTATCTCCTCAATGTCTGAGTGAATCTGAACTATGTTGCCAAGTGCGTCAAATAGATTCCAAAGCAGCAACCAGCTACCAAGCTTTCAATGATTATAGTTGGGGCGCTGCTCAATGAAACAATTGATAAGGGGTCACCATTCAGCCGACGCCCCAACTCCCGACTGATCGTTCGCCGTGCCTCATGGTTTGCCTCGCTCTGTTCCGGGGTCAGATCCTTGGCTGCCGGACCACCGACGGCCGGGCATTTCCAGCCGGTCAGTTCCTCGTAGCGTCTCTGGGCATAGGTATGGCGCCGGCCGTGCATTTGGGAGAACCCGGCACGGCGGGTGTTGCCTCAGTAAACGCGCATTTGCTGGACGTATTTGCGGTTGCTCGGGATCAGGGAGCCAAGCCCGGCGAGGTGCCGGGCGCGGTTGAGGTCTGGGCTTGGGCGAAACGCATTGCCGTTGCGCCATCATAGAGCACCGGTCTGCATGGCTTTCAATTCCTGCTCGGCTTCGCCGAGTTCGTCGAGCAGCGCCAGTGTCTTCGCCGCTTCCTCTTCGTCGATGCGGCTCATCGCAAAACCCACATGCACCAAGACCCAATCGCCGAGGCACGATTCGACAGAATGGTCTTCATCAGCAACGAAAGCCAGATTGACCTCGCGCTTGACGCCGGATACATCGACTTTTGCCAGTTTTTTTTCCGTGTCGGTAATCTCGACGATTTTGCCCGGTATACCTAAACACATGTTATTTCTCCGAATGATCCGGCGGCATTCACCGCTCTTGCGGCTGCGACGACTGCCTGTCCCAATGACAACCCCCCATCGTTGGCCGGTACGTGACGATGGGTCAAAACCTGGAAGCCTTCGCTGCCGAGCCGATGTTCGACCTCTTCGAGCAGCACTTTGTTCTGAAAAACCCCGCCGGACAGCGCCACCGTGTCGACGAACCGCTTTTCGTTCCGGGTGCTGACCTTGACCGCCATGGCGGTAATGATTTTCGCCAACCCTTTATGGAATCTCGCAGCCATGACGCCGGTTGGCGTTGCCAGGAGGAGGTCCCCCAACAGCGCCTGCCACATGGGAAGAGGTTCGATGTACGGGAGTCCTTTGCCGCCGAGTCGCGCAATTGCAAAAGGGTAGGCCAGTGCCTCTTCTTCATGAAGCAGAACCGCCTCATCGACCCTGTTCTCCAATTCCATCGCCGCTTGGCCTTCATACCGGGCACGCTCCCGGCAAATGCCCATTGCCGCGGCGACCGCATCGAACAGACGCCCGCAGGAGCTGGCAAGCGGGCTGTTGGTGCCACTCTCCAGCATAGCCTCGAAGGTCGCGAGCGGCTGGCGCTCCAGAAAACGGGTCAATTCCAGCGCCTCATAGTGCATCTTATACGCCGGCCATCCCATCCCCGCCAGCAAATGCGCCAGCGTGTTGCGCCAAGGCTCGTGTATCGCCTGCGCGCCCCCAAGCATGGCAACCGGCTCGAACGTACCCAACCGCTCGAAGCCCATGTAATCGGCCAGCAGGAATTCACCGCCCCAGAAAGTATTATCCTCTCCAAACCCCAAGCCGTCGAGGGCGATTCCGAGCACGGTGCTTTGACGCAAAGGCACGTTGTTCTCCGCCAGACAGGCGGCAATATGAGCGTGATGATGCTGTACGCTCATCAGCGGCACGCCCGTCTCTTCGGACCGCTTCACTCCCAGTTTGCTCGATAGATACTCGGGGTGCCGGTCGATGACCATAAAGTTCGGCTGATGGGCGAACAGTCCGCGGTAGTGCTCGAGATGTGCCTGATAGTCGGCATAGGTCGAGGCCTCTTCCAGATCACCGATATGCTGCGACACGATGGCCTGGCCGTTTTTGAGCAAACAAAAAGTATTCTTCAACTCACCCCCCAAAGCGAGCAGATCGGGAGCTTGTTCGAAGCCGTGCGGCAGCGGAATCGGAACCGGGGCGTAGCCTCGCGCTCGCCGCAACAGCCGCGGTTGACCCGCCATGACGCGCACCACCGAATCATCCACGCGGCCCTCGATGTCGCGGTCATGCAGAAGCAGATAGTCGGCGATCCCTTTGAGCCGCTGCCTTGCATCGTCGTTGCCGATGCACTGCGGTTCTTCGGACAGATTTCCGGAAGTCAGCACGATCGGACGTTCCATTCTGAGCAGCAGCAGATGGTGCAAGGGCGTGTACGGCAGCATGAAGCCGATCGAATTCTGTCCCGGTGCGACCCCGGCCGACACCCGAGGCGGGCCGGTTTTCTTAAGCAGCACGATGGGGGCTTCCGGGCTCTGCAGCAGGACATGCTCCGCGTCGTCGACCCGGCAGTAGCGGCGGATGATCTCGAGATCCCGCGCCATCAGCGCGAAAGGTTTCTGATAGCGGCGTTTACGCTCCCGCAGACGCCGAACGACATGATCATTGGTCGCATCACAGGCGAGGTGAAAACCACCGATGCCCTTGATGGCAACGATTTCGCTCTGCTGCAGCAGCGTGCAGGCAGCATCCAGGTCGTCCAGCTGGGTCAAGGTCTCTCTGGAAAACGAACGGCCGTCGGCGCGTTCCAGCCAGGCTTTCGGACCGCAGCGAGGGCACGCATTGGGTTGCGCGTGAAAACGCCGGTCGGCCGGGTCGTCATATTCGCGTTGACATTCGCTGCACTGAATGAACGCCGACATGCTGGTGTTGCAGCGATCATAGGGTATTTTTTGCACGATGGTCAGACGCGGGCCGCAATGCGTGCAATTGGTAAAAGGATAGCGGTAGCGGCGGTTCAAAGGGTTCAAAGAGTCTTCCACGCACTCGGGACAGACCGCCGCGTCCGGCACGATCCCGGTGCTGATTGCCGCGCTGTGAGTAGCTGCTATCCGAAAATTATCGGGAATGCGAGTCGTCGCGGTGATCGGCCGGTGCTCGATCGAATCGATTCTGGCAAGCGAAGGAGCATCGGTTTCCAGCGCCGCCAGGAACTTTTCGATCTGCGCCGGGCTTCCCCAGACATGGATCAAGACCCCCTCGCCATCGTTGCAAACCTGACCCCGCAAGCCGCACCGTTCTGCAAGCCGCCAGACGGTCGGCCGAAAGCCAACGCCCTGAACCAGGCCGCGTACTCGAATCTGCTCGCCAACGACAGCTACAGTTTGTTCGGAAGAGAGTGTCATGGATCGAGCTCGGTTTTCCTCATTTCCGCGCTCTCCCGCAGGAACGCAGATCGAGTCATACGATTGATAACAAAACCGGCTTCGGCAAAGCCCATGTCGGTTTTCATGGAAAACAGCGTGACCAAAGGAAATGGCTGGAGCTGAATCCGGAAACAGGGATCGGAACGGGTGAAGCCATCTTCTGATTCCTGTTTCCCGATTCCGGATTCCAGAACCGGTTTAGATCCAGCCACCGAGCTCCTGCAGCACGAGCTGCTCCAGCATTCGCAGCCCCGTCTCGGAATCGTTGAGGCAGGGAATCCGATCGTAGCGGGCTCCGCCCGCCTCGTGAAACCGCTTGCGATAGCGCATTCCGATCTCTTCGAGCGTTTCCAGGCAGTCGGCGGCAAAGCCCGGTGTGATCACAGCCACATGCTTCGCCCCGCCGCGGGCCAGGGCGCTCAAGGCCTCATCCGTGTGAGGCTGCAGCCACTGCTTGGGGCCGAAACGGGACTGGAAGCTCATTTGCAGTTCGTTCTCGTCGAAACCGAGCCGTGCCCGCAGCAGACGCGTCGTTTCCGCGCACTGCTCATGGTAAGGGTCTCCGGCATCGCAGCAGGCTTGAGGCAGTCCGTGGTACGATGCGACGATCGCATCGGGCCGCCCGGCTCCTGCACTGAGATAGCGTTCGATCGATTCGGCCAGCGCTTCGATGTAGGCGGGGTGGTCATAATAGGGCGGCATGATGCGAATCGCCGGCTGCCGGCGCAGGGCCTTCAGCGTATCGAACACCCTGTCGTTCACTGCCGCCGTCGTGGTCGCGCTGTACTGAGGATAGAGCGGTGCAATCAGAATTCTCTCACACCCTTGCTGCTGCAGCGCCATCATCGCATCCGGTATCGAGGGTTCTCCGTAGCGCATCGCCCATCCGATCACCGGCTTGTGCGGCGTTTTCGTCAACCGCTTCGACAAACCCTCGGCTTGGCGGTGGGTGTAGAACCGCAGCGGCGATTCGTCGGTCTCCTCGATCCAGATGGCGCGGTAGGCCTCGGCGACTTTGCGCGGTCGAAGGCGTAGAATGATGCCATGCAAAATCGGCAGCCACAGCCACGGCGTCAACTCGATGACCCGCCGATCGGACAGGAACTCGGCAAGGTAGCGGCGCACCGAGCGACTGTCGCAGCTTTTAGGCGTACCGAGATTGATCAGCAGGAGACCGACCCGGTTGGGTGGTGTCTTTGGCTGTTGTCGATCAGGATGATTGGTGTTATGTTCGGCCACGTGGGGGCATCGGGTTGTTTGTAATGTGCGATTTTGCCGAAGCCATTGTAAAGCAATGGCGTGATGATATGAATCGGCGGCAAACCCTCGGCAATCTCAACTCGGTCGATGTCAGTCGTTGCAGCCTCGAGGCACAACCGAAACATTCAATGGTCAACCACGATAAAGAAAGCGCGACGATACGGGTCGGCATCAGCAGCTGTCTGCTTGGCGAAAGCGCTCGATTCGACGGCCGCCACAAGCGCGATGCCTATATTACCGGGACTCTGAGCCGCTGGTTCGAGTTCGTGCCGTTGTGCCCGGAAGTAGCCATCGGTCTGGGCATCCCGCGGGAGCCGATCCAGATGGTCGCTCGGGCTGGCGAGCAGCCGCGGGCTGTCGGCGTCCATACGCCGACGCTGGATGCGACCGAAGCCTTGCTGGCCTTTGCCCGGATGGTGGCTCCCGGGTTGTCGGATATCTGCGGTTATATTTTCAAGAGCGGCTCTCCCAGCTGCGGTATGCAGGGGGTAGTGATCCATTCCCCCACGGGCGCGCCGGTTGCGAGGGGCAGCGGTATTTTTGCGCAGGCGTTGATGGAACGATATCCCTTATTGCCGGTGGAAGAGGAGAGTCGCCTCGGCGACCCGCTGTTGCGGGAGCGGTTTATCGAGCGGGTCTTCGCGTGCCATCGTCATCGTGAGCAAACGTTGAAAAATTCCGGGTAAATACACAGTTCATCGCTCTGCCGGAGAGCGTGCTCGATCGGATTCATGATCGTGACCGTCGACGCCGAGCGCCCGGTTCATTTCCGAATGAGACGCAGCGGTGGCATTTCGCGGACAAATGAATCACAATATATGTGGTTAATGTCATTTAAACCCATTTGAACAACCAGTTGGACAACAAAAAACCATGAAAAAAACTGCGATTGTAATAGGTGCGGGTTCTGCCGGATTGATTGCGGCTAAGGAACTGACGGAGAAGGGCTTCGAGGTCAAAATCCTCGATAAAAACAGCGAAATCGGCGGAATCTGGTCGAGTCTGCCGTGGAAAAGCTATACTTTGAGCTCGTCGAAATGGGTCACTGAGTACGGCTGTTATCCGATGCCGGAGGCCTATCCCGATTTTGTCACCAACGAACACATGCTCCAGTATCTGGATGCATTCGTCGATGAATTCCAGCTGTGGTCGCTGATCGACTTCAATGTCAAGGTGAAGTCGATCGACAAGGATGACGACGGTCGCTTGCGTATTACCACTGACCAAGGCGTTTATGACAACATCGATCATGTGGTCGTCAGCGCCGGCCTGCATGGAGAGCCCTTCGTTCCCGATTTTCCCGGGCTCGATCAGTTCAGCGGCATGGTCATGCACAGCTCGAAATATGATGATCCTGCTGTTTTCAAGGGCAAAAAGGTGCTCTGCGTCGGGCTGGGCGAGTCCGGCGTGGGGTTGATGTCCGAGCTGGCGCCAGTCACCGAGAAGCTGGTGATCTCCTCCGAAGGCGTCGCGATCGCACCACGGGTGATCAAAAATTCGCAAAATCCTTTCGATCAGATGCAGTTCTGGCAGATCGGTCGCCACATGATCGGCTACCAGGAGCTACTGACCAGCGGCCTGAGCTGGTTTTACCGGAAGATTCCCCGTGCATTGAAAAAAATCAATGTTACCATGCGCCTCAAGTTCTATTCCGATTACGGTGTTCGCTTTGAGGATTTCGAGAACTGGTTTCCCAAAGAGCTTGTACCGCACCATTTCCATGTCAAGTTCTGGGCCAAGCCATCCCATTCGGAGCGCAGCGGCAATCTGACGCGGACCGAGGCGCCGCCCGACGATCCGTTTTATCTGATCAAGACCGAACGCATCGTTCCCAAAGGCAGGATCGAGTCATTCGACCGCAACGGGGTGTTATTCCAGGACGGGAGTTATGAAGCGTTCGATACCATCATCCTCAACACCGGCTACAAGCCCGGTTCGAGCAGCGTAGCGTTTCCGGACGGATGGCAATATCGGCACCTCGATCTGTTCAAAGGGTGTCTTCATCCATCAATCCCCAATCTGGCATTCGTCGGCATGGTGCGGCCGACCATCGGCTCGATTCCGGCGATGGCGGAAATGCACTCGCGCGTCATTGCGGCCTATTTCAGCGGCGACGTCCCGCTGCCCTCCGAGCAGGAACGCAGGAAAATCATCGAACGGGACAATGCGATGCACCAGAAAGAGTGTCCGCACATGCATGAGCGCTTTCCGCATATCTATTTCTTCGATGAGTGGATGGATCAAATGTCGGATATCATCGGCGCCAGGCCCCGCTTGCGGGACCATTTAGGCGGCCTGCGGGCACTGCGTGCCTATTTTTTCGGAGCCCCGATGCCGCTTCGCTATCGAATGCGCGGCCCCGGAAAGATCGAAGGCGCGGCCGAAACCTATTGCAAACGGGTCGAGAAAGTGTGGGGCAATGGTTTCGGCAAATGGGCCAGCACCACCGTTTTGATCCATTTGGCCACGCCCTACCTGCTGTCGGTCGCCACCTTCTTCGTTGCCCTGAAAGGGTTCGGATTGCCGTTAAGCGCTGCCGCGCTGTGCGGCGTGCTGTTCTACCTGGCCTATCGGTTCATCGACCTGTTCCGGTATATTTTCGAGGTCGGCGTTGCACGCACCCTGTCCATACTGTCGGGCATTTTCTTCATCAAGGAGTTGAAGCAGGACGCGCCGGACTACGAGCGTCCTAAAATATTCCAGGTGGTGAAGCAGGCCGAGTGAAGTAGGGCGGATGCCTGCAAGGCGATCCGCTATTCAACCCTGTGTCGTGGCGGAACCGCTTCGCGTTCCGCCCTACGCCAGCTGATCCGGGCGATTTACGGCGGAAACGGCGGGGCCTGTTCATCCTGGACATAGCTTTTAAGGGCCCCTTTTGCTCAATGCTGCCGGTTCACCTTTTTTAACATAAAATTCATTTTTGTTTGTAGACGTCACTGCGCTTATCTACTTGTTTAGACCCGTGTGATCATTT
>DEII01000132.1 GCA_002352385.1 Methylococcaceae bacterium UBA2778
CTTAAGTAAGTGCCATTCGGCTCTGACCCTTTATTTCTTGACCCCTTATTTCCCTGACCCCTTATTTCCGGTGACGTAGGGGGCTGATCGCAGTGCAGATCGGCATTCCCACGCGGGAAAGAGGAGGGGTGACTGACGTCCGTTTCATGGTGCTCATGGCGTCCCCGGCGCACGGCAGAGGCGGGGTATGTTACTATGAAAACTATAGTGATATGACTATGATGTGATTGGATGGCAGCACATATTTCGAAATCCAGGTTTAAGGCAAAGGCTTTGGAGATATTCAGGACAATCGAGCAGACAGGAGAGTCGGTGATCGTGACCGATCACGGCCGCCCCTCGCTGGAGGTTCGTCCCTATAAGGTGAAAAAACGGAGCCCGCTTGAAGTTCTTCGTGGTTCTGTGATCGCTTATAAGCAACCATTTGATCCGGCAGGCGAGGACGAATGGGAGGCGCTTCAGTGATCGTCCTCGATACGCATGCGTTGATATGGTGGGTGGATAACCCGGATAGGTTAAGCCAGACCGCACGGCATGCCATTGACAGTGAATTTGATGCAGGCGATGCCGCACGGATACTTATTTCGGCAATCACAGCTTGGGAAATCGCCATGCTGATCAATAAAGGGCGGTTGTCATTGAGCATGGATCTGGAGGTCTGGCTCGATCTGGTGGCTGACATTGATGGGCTGCGGTTTATTCCAATGGATCGCGAGATAGCCGTTGCTGCAACAAGGCTTCCCGGCGAGTTCCATAAAGACCCGGCGGATCGAATCATCGTCTCAACGGCACGGAAATACTCCGCTCCTGTGGTAACGGGAGACGAGAAGATATTGAAATACACGCATGTGAAGCAGTTTGGTAGCCAATAGCTGCGGTTTCTTACGACATGCTGATCCGGGGGTATCCGTATCCGGAGGCCACTCGCTCGTTCGTTGAGACCGAGTGATCATGACGTTCCTTTGATACAATGACCGCATCCGGTGATGCCATGGTCTCACCGCGGAAAAAAAACGCGGCAGCGTGATTATCGCGGCCCCGCTTGGCGAGTTGCCAGGTCGTGGTGCGGTTCGTCGCTCGTTGGAAGCCGCAACCTGAAACATCCTGATAAAGATAAAGGAATAACCAGCCATCATGGAAATCAGTCTGCAACCCGTTATTTTATCCGGTGGATCGGGTACCCGTTTGTGGCCCTATTCCAGGGAGACCTATCCCAAGCAGTTTTTGCCATTGGCGGGCGACAGAACACTGCTCCAACAGACGGTGCTCAGAACGAATGAAGTGGGCGACGAGCAGACGCGGATTGTCACGTTGGCGCCCATCGTGGTGTGCAACGAATCGCACCGGTTTCTGGTCGCCGAGCAATTGCGCCAGATCGAGGCCGGAGGCGGCCCGGTCATTCTCGAACCGTTCGGACGCAATACCGCTCCGGCGCTGACACTGGCCGCTCACCTGGCGATGAACGATGGCAGCGACCCGGTACTGGTGGTGATGCCTTCGGATCATCTGATTCAGGATGAGACAGTTTTTCGTCGGGTGTTGACCCACGCGGTCGAACTGGCGCAGCAAGGGTGTGTGGCTACCTTCGGCATCGTGCCGGCCCGGCCCGAGACGGGATTCGGTTATATTCGCAAAGGCGAAGCGATCGATGAGTCGGCATCGGTACTGGAGGCGTTTGTCGAAAAGCCGGATCCGGAACAGGCCAAGGTCTATCTCGATTCCGGGGAGTACCTCTGGAACAGCGGCATTTTCGTCATGCGTGCCTCGGTATGGCTGGAGGAGATTGCAAAGCATCGGCCCGATATCGCCAGAGCCTGCGAGCAGGCTGTCAAACGCGGCCATCGGGATGCCGATTTCTTTCGCGTGCACAGCGAAGATTTCGACCGCTGCCCGGGTGATTCGATCGATTATGCGGTGATGGAAAAGCTCAGTGGTCAGGCGGGCGACGTCAAGGCTGTCGTATTGCCTCTGGACGCCGGGTGGTCCGATCTCGGTTCATGGCCGGCCCTGCAGGAGATCCGTGAGCAGGACGCGCATGGCAACGTTATTCAGGGGGATGTGTTCGCCCAGGAGACGACCAATTCACTGCTCTATTCACAAGACCGCTTCCTAGCGGTGATCGGCGTCGACAATCTGATCGTCATCGAAACCCCCGATGCGGTGCTCGTCGCTCATAAAGACAAGGCGCAGGAGATCAAGTCCATTACCGAGCATTTGAAGCAGTCGGGTCGTTCCGAGCACATGTTTCACAGCAAAGTGCACCGCCCGTGGGGCGACTTTGAATCGATCGACCATGGCGCCCGCTATCAGGTGCAGCGGCTGACCGTCAAGCCCGGCGCGACATTGTCCATGCAAATGCATCACCACCGCGCGGAACACTGGATCGTGGTCAGCGGGACCGCCCGCATCACCCGCGGTGGTGAGACCTTCTTGCTCGGCGAGAACGAATCGACTTTCATTCCGTTGGGGATGAAGCATCAACTCGAGAATCCGGGGTCGATTCCATTGGAGATCATCGAAGTCCAGTCGGGCACCTATCTGGGCGAGGATGACATCATTCGCTTCGAAGACCACGATCATCCGATCGGCGGTTGATCTTTTTATCACTTACTACTGGTATTTATGGCACTTCATTGTGGTATTGTCGGCTTGCCCAACGTAGGGAAGTCCACCATCTTCAACGCGTTGACGAACGCTGCAATTTCAGCTGAAAACTATCCGTTCTGCACCATCGATCCGAATGTGGGTGTGGTGCCCGTGCCCGATCAACGCTTGGACAAGCTGGCGGAGATCGTTCAGCCGCAGAGAATCGTGCCGACGACGATCGAGTTCGTCGATATCGCCGGCCTGGTTGCCGGGGCATCGAAAGGCGAAGGGCTGGGCAATCAGTTTCTGGCCCACATTCGTGAAACCGATGCCATCGCGCATGTCGTTCGCTGTTTCGATGACAGCGATGTGGTGCACGTCGCCGGTCGGATTCATCCCATCGCCGACATCGAGGTGATCAATACCGAGTTGTCCCTGGCCGACTTGTCCACTGTCGACAAGTCTCTGCAACGGACAATGAAAGCGGCGAAATCGGGCAATAAGGACGAACTGGCGAAAAAGAAAGTGCTGGAGGCGATGCTCAAGCATCTGGACGACGGCGAGCCTGCACGGTCATTGCTATTGAGCGACGATGAGCGGGCGATCATCCGGGATTTGCATCTTTTGACTGTCAAACCGACCATGTATATCGCCAATGTCCAGGAGGGCGGCTTCGCTGACAATCCGCTGCTGGATCAGGTGCGCGCCTTTGCGGAACAGGAAGGATCGCTCGTCGTGCCGATTTGTGCGGCGCTGGAGGCTGAAATCGCTCAGCTGGACGATGACGAGAAGCAGGAATTTCTCGCCGATTTGGGGCTCGAGGAGCCCGGACTCGACCGGGTCGTGCATGCCGCCTACCGGTTGTTGAATCTGCAAACTTTTTTTACCGCCGGTGTCAAAGAGGTTCGGGCGTGGACCATTCCGGTCGGTGCGATCGCGCCACAGGCGGCGGGTGTCATTCATACCGATTTCGAAAAGGGCTTCATCCGCGCGGAAGTGATTGCCTATGACGATTTCCTGGTCTATGGAGGTGAGCAGAGCGCAAAGGAGGCGGGAAAATGGCGGCTGGAAGGGAAGGAGTATATCGTCCAGGATGGCGATGTTGTCCATTTCCGTTTCAATGTCTAATCCATTTCACGCCGGAAGGGCAAGGAGCGGGCCATGAAAGGGGAGGTCGGGAAAAGATCGATAGCGGAATTGCGTCGCACTTTCGGAAGATGAACAAGTGTCCAGTGCAATCTGTGCAGCATTTATTCCGTTTCATACCCTAAGCTAAAAGGTAGCTGAAAAATAGATCGAACCATTCGTGACCTCAAATCCACCAGCAGAAATTCAACTGAGCATAGAGGCTTTGTCAGAACTCGACATTTTTTGCGATGTCGATCTGGATGCCGTTGCCGATTTGCTGGATGATCTCATTTGTCGCCGCATGAGCCGTGGCGATGTGCTCATGAAAGCGGGGGAGCTCAATAGTTCCGTGTATGTTCTTTTGCGGGGACGCTTGGGAGTGCTGGCAGACAAAGACGAAGAGCTTATTTCTGAAATCAAGGTTGGTGAACTGATTGGCGAAATTTCGGTGCTGGACAAGCGCCCATGTTCCGCCACGGTGATCGCACTGGAAGAGTGTACGTTGCTGGAAATCGGTGAGTCGCTGTTATGGTCTCTGGTGAGGGCCTCGCACGAATTTGCCCGCAACATGCTGATACTGCTTGCCGAGCGGCTGCGGTCCATTCGTGAGCAATTCGGCAAGCGCGTCGAAATGTCCAAAGCAACCGAACGATCGGCCTCTTTGGATGCCTTGACCGGTTTGTATAACCGACGCTGGCTCGATAATGTGCTGCCGCTGGAAATGTCCGAATGTTTCAGCAAGGGCAGAGCACTCAGCTTCGTGATGATGGATATCGACCATTTCAAGAAATATAACGATACTTGGGGGCATCAGGCCGGTGATTGTGTGCTCAAGGAGGTCGCGAACGCGCTCAAGTTCGTTCTGCGTGATGTCGATTACGCAGCCCGCTATGGCGGCGAGGAGTTTTGTGTGATATTGCCCGGTGTCGATGTGGCTGGTGCGCGCTCGATTGGTCAGCGGGTGTGCGACCACGTGCGTCAGGCCGAGATCTGCAGCGAAAGCGGCAAACCCCTTCCTTCCGTCACCATCTCTATTGGAGTCGCTGAAATGGGGCCGAAGGAAACACCCTATACCCTGATCGAAAAAGCGGACCGGGCCTTGTATCGCGCCAAGAGAGGCGGCAGGGATCGGGTCTGCAGATACCCCTGAATGAACCGGTAGGATATAGAGAATGCCGATGCTTCTCACGAACGGTCTTTTTCGAACACTTGCTAGCCGCTTGTTACTCTCGATGTTTCACACCGCTCAGGGAATGCCGAGCATCTTGTGCGTCTGCAGGCTCAAGCGCCATTGCGGATGGGCGAGACAATAATCGACTGCGAGTCGAGTGTTGCGCGGCCGCTCCGGGTTGTCCATGGGTTGCAGGTAGAAGTAGCGAAACTTCAGGTCGGCGTAGCGTTCAGGCTCCGCGCCCGACTGTGGAAAAACCAGTTTCAGCTCGTCGCCGGACCGTTGCATTAACTCGGCATTCGCTTTCGGGCTGACGCAGAGCCAGTCGATGCCGGTCGGGGCTGTCACGGTGCCGTTGGTTTCGACAGCGACCTCAAAGCCGCGCTCATGCAGCGCTTCGAGCAAACGATCGTCCAATTGCAGCAGCGGCTCGCCGCCGGTGCAGACGACGAAAGGCGTCGCCGCAGAAGCGTCATCGGACCACTTGGACGCAACGGTATCGGCGAGGGCGCCCGCTGAGCGGAATCGGGCGCTGGCATCGCTCTCCGTTTGGATAAAATCGGTATCGCAGAAGCGACAGACAGCTGTCGCACGGTCTTTCTCCCGCCCGCTCCACAGATTGCAGCCGGCAAATCGGCAAAAGACCGCGGGCCGGCCTGTCTGGTGTCCTTCACCCTGGAGGGTGTAAAAGATTTCTTTGATCGAATAGGTCATCGAGGCGCGTAAAAGCTGGCCCGTCATCCCTGAGAGTGGTTGAACCGTTCGAGCAGAGGATCGGCGACGCCCGCCTCCTCGAAGCCTTTTTGCCGCAGCAGACAGGCGTCGCACGCGTGGCAGGGCGCCCCGTCCGGCGCCGGGTCGTAGCAGCTGCAAGTGAGGCTGTAGTCGACGCCGAGTTCGAGTCCTTTGCGGATGATCTCGGTTTTGGTCAGGTGAATGAGGGGGGTATGGATGCGGATCGGGCGGTGGCCTTCGACAGCCGCCTTAGTCGCCAGATTGGCCATTTTTTCGTATGCCGCGATGTATTGCGGGCGGCAGTCGGGGTAGCCGCTGTAGTCCACCGCGTTGACCCCGAGGAACAGGTCGCCGGCTTCCTGAACTTCCGCCCAGGCGAGCGCGAAGGACAAGAATATCGTGTTGCGTGCGGGCACGTAGGTGATCGGGATGCCTGTGTTCATCGCTTCCTGCGAGCGGCCTTTCGGCACGCTGATGTCGCCGGTCAGTGCCGAGCCGCCGAAGGTGCGCAGATCGATCGTCATGGTGATGTGTCGGGCGACGCCCATCTGCGCCGCTATCCGCGCGGCCGCCTCCAGCTCGACGCGATGGCGCTGGCCGTAGCGGAAGGAGATGGCATAGACATCGTATCCTTCCGACTTGGCAATCGCCAGGACGGTGCTCGAGTCGAGCCCGCCGCTGAACAGGAGAATGGCTTTTCTGTTTTCAGGCATTGAAAAATTGCTTCGTTGTTCGGTTTCGTGGGAAATAGATCAAGCAGTTGGCAATATGATACAGGAAAGCGGCGGTCGGGTGCCTCGGACGGAAGGCTGCGTGCGGCTCGTGATTCGCCTGTATAATCGTTCCAATTCTGGGACGCCGGTTACGCCTGTCGAGGCGCTGGCAGCGGATTTTTGGCCGCAATAGCCTGGCGCCGACGGTTCAGGTTCTGCCGCGGAAGTGCTAAAATTTCGCGCTCTCAACCATCCATTTCGGCTGATCGATCAATGACTGTTTGCACACGTTTTGCCCCGAGTCCGACCGGGTATCTGCACATCGGCGGCGTACGCACGGCGCTCTATTCCTGGTTGTTCGCGCGAAGACACGGCGGCGAATTCATCCTGCGCATCGAGGATACCGATCTGGAGCGTTCGACGATGGAGTCGGTCAACGCCATTCTCGAGGGAATGACCTGGTTGGCGCTCGAATACGACAAGGGTCCCTTCTATCAAACCGACCGGATGAAACGCTACCGGGAGGTGATTCAAAGCCTGCTCGATCAGGGCAAGGCCTACCATTGCTACTGCACCAAAGAAGAGCTGGATGCCTTGCGCGCGGAGCAGATGGCGCGCAAGGAGAAGCCTCGATACAACGGCCTGTGCCGAAGCCGCACCGAACCGCGGGAAGGGGTTTCTCCGGTGGTTCGTTTTCGCAACCCGACCGAAGGACAGGTGGTGGTGAACGACCTTGTGCGGGGGCGGATCGTCATCAGCAACAGCGAGCTGGACGATCTGATCATCGCCCGCTCCGATGGCTCACCGACCTACAACCTGACGGTCGTCGTCGACGATCTGGACATGGGGGTGAATCATGTCATTCGGGGCGACGATCATATCAACAACACGCCGCGCCAGATCAACATCCTCGAGGCGCTGGGCGCCGAACCGCCGAAATATGCCCATCTGCCGATGATTCTGGGGCCCGATGGCGGGCGCCTTTCCAAGCGGCATGGCGCTGTCAGTGTGCTGCAGTATCGTGACGACGGTTTTCTGCCGGAAGCGCTGCTCAACTATCTTGTCCGCCTGGGCTGGTCGCATGGCGACCAGGAGATCTTTTCGGTCGATGAGATGATCGAACTGTTCGACCTGTCCGGCATCAACCGTTCGGCGTCGACCTTCAATCCGGAGAAGCTGCTCTGGCTCAATCATCACTATCTCATGAACAGCGATCCGGCGCATGTGGCGCACCATTTGAGCTGGCATCTGGGCCGACGGGGGATCGACCCGACGCAGGGGCCGGATATGGTGGCACTGGTCGAAGTTCAGCGCGAGCGCTGCAAGACGCTGGTGGAGATGGCCGATGAAAGCGTCTTTTTCTACAAAGACTTTGCGCAGTACGATGAGAAAGCGGCGAAAAAAAATCTCAAACCGGCCAGTCTCGACGTTCTGCGCGTTGTGCACGATGAACTGGATAAGCTCGACGACTGGTCGTCGGAACCGATTCATCGGGTTGTTTTGGCCGTTGCCGAACAGCTGGAGTTGAAGCTTGGCAAGGTGGCTCAACCCCTTCGCGTCGCTGTTTCCGGTAGGGCGGTGTCACCCGCCATCGATACGACGCTGGCCTTGCTGGGGCGCGGGAAAACCTTGGAACGCATCGGGCGGGCGATGGATTACATCGGCGATTCGGCTTGAACCCGATCCGCGCGAAGAAACGATGCTTCGCCTTGAATCGACATAACGTTGCGCCATTGTGTTACGCAAAATGGTGCGCACGGCGCACCCTACGGCCTGCTTACGGGGCGGTGTCACCCGTAGGGCGTGTCGAGCACACCATTCGGTGCTCGAATTCGTTCAAGGCTATCGGGCTTAAACCGAGCTTGCAAAAATCGACATCATGCTTTAGCTTAACTGGTTGAGCCAAGATCCCGACACTAGGAGGCTGTCCGACAACAGACTGATCTACTGCGGCCGAGCCTGATTGAGCCTCGCTACGATCGCTATTCTCGGACAGCCTCCTAGCCTGTCTTCTTGTGTCATAATTTAAGTGTTATGTCCACAGCGTGGGAGTTTAAGTATATGAATGCCATTCCGGAAGAACTCATGAAGAAAACCGTCAATGTCGATGAAACGGTGATCAAACCTTTTCCGGCTTCAGAGAAAGTGTATGTGCAGGGCAGCCGCGACGACCTGCGGGTGCCGATGCGGAAGATTTCCCTGTCCGATACTGCGGCCAGCTTCGGCAAGGAAAAAAACGGGCCGGTTTACGTTTATGACACATCCGGCCCGTACACCGACCCTGATGCCGACATCGATCTGACCAAAGGGCTGAAGCCGCTTCGGGCCGGCTGGATCGAGGAGCGCGGCGACACCGTGCTGCTGGATGGGCCGAGCTCCGAGTACGGTCGGGCGCGGCTGTCGGATCCGAGGTTGACGCATTTGCGCTTCGACCATATCTGCAAGCCCAGTCGGGCGAAAGATGGAGCCAATGTGACCCAGATGCACTACGCAAGGCAGGGCATCATCACGCCGGAGATGGAGTTCATTTCGATTCGAGAGAATCAGAAGAGGGAGGCGATGCAGGATCTGTGCAGGGATCAGCACCCGGGTGAATCGTTCGGTGCGGCGATCCCGAAAGAGATCACCCCTGAATTCGTTCGTCAGGAGGTTGCCCGGGGACGAGCCATCATTCCGGCCAACATCAACCATCCGGAATCGGAGCCGATGATCATCGGCCGCAATTTTCTGGTCAAGATCAACGGCAACCTGGGCAATTCCGCTGTCACCTCCTCGATCGAGGACGAGGTCGAAAAGATGCTCTGGGGCATCCGCTGGGGCGGCGACACCATCATGGATCTTTCGACCGGCGCCAACATTCACGAAACCCGCGAATGGCTGCTGCGCAATGCGCCGGTGCCCATTGGTACGGTGCCCATCTATCAGGCGCTGGAGAAGGTCAACGGCAAAGCCGAGGAGCTGACCTGGGAGATCTTCCGCGATACGCTGATCGAGCAGGCGGAGCAGGGGGTGGATTATTTCACCATTCACGCCGGGGTGAGGCTGGCATACGTGCCATTGACCGCCACCCGTCTCACCGGCATTGTCTCGCGCGGCGGTTCGATCATGGCCAAATGGTGTCTCGCCCATCACCAAGAGAGCTTTATCTATACCCATTTCGAAGAAATCTGCGAGATCATGAAGGCGTATGACGTTTCGTTCTCGTTGGGCGACGGATTGCGGCCCGGTTCGATCTACGATGCCAATGACAGGGCGCAGTTCGCCGAACTCGAGACCTTGGGCGAGCTGACCGAAATCGCCTGGAAGCACGATGTGCAGACCATGATCGAAGGACCGGGCCATGTACCCTTGCAGATGATCAAGGAGAACATGGACAAGCAGCTCGAGGACTGCTTCGAAGCGCCGTTCTACACGCTGGGTCCGCTAACCACCGACATCGCACCGGGCTATGATCACATCACCTCGGCGATCGGTGCCGCCAATATCGGCTGGTATGGCTGCGCCATGCTCTGCTATGTGACTCCCAAGGAGCATCTGGGGCTGCCGAACAAGGAGGATGTGCGCGAAGGGATCGTTACCTACAAGATCGCCGCCCATGCCGCCGATCTCGCCAAAGGCCATCCGGGGGCGCAGGCGCGCGACAACGCCATGTCCAAGGCCCGCTTCGAATTCCGCTGGGAGGATCAATTCAATCTGGGGCTGGACCCGGAACGGGCGCATGAATTTCACGATGAAACCCTGCCGAAGGCGTCGGCCAAGATCGCCCATTTCTGCTCCATGTGCGGGCCGCACTTCTGCTCGATGAAAATCAGCCAGGATGTACGCGATTATGCAGCGGAAAAAGGGTTGGATACCAAGGAGGCGCTGTCAGTCGGGATGGAAGAGAAGTCCCGGCAGTTTTTGGAAGAGGGCGCGGACATTTATCATAAGGTTTAGGCAGGACCCGACAGTTGCCGGGAACGTTTGGGTTTGCCTATCCCCGGCCGCCGCGTCGCCAGTGCCCCGATTTGCCTCCGGCTTTTTCCAGCAGCCGCACCGATTGGATGGTCATGCCGCGGTCGACAGCCTTGCACATATCGTAAATGGTGAGCAGGGCGACCTGGGTTGCGGTGAGCGCTTCCATTTCGACACCGGTTTGCCCTACGGTTTTTACCGTCACTTCGCAGCGTATGCGGCTTCTTTCGCGGTCGGGTTCGAACGATACGTCGACATGGGTGATCGGCAGAGGGTGGCATAATGGGATCAGATCAGCCGTTTTTTTGCTGGCCATGATTCCGGCGATGCGGGCGATGCCCAGCACGTCGCCCTTTTTATGGCCGCCCCCCAGGATCAATGACAGGGTCGCCGGCTCCATTTCGATCGTGCCTTCGCTGACGGCAACGCGCTGCGTGCTGGGCTTGGTGCCGACATCGACCATATGGACTTCGCCTTCCGGGTTGAAGTGGGTGAGTTCCGACATGTTCTAAAGTCCCTCGCGATACCATTTTCGTTCTTCGCAGACATCGGATATTCTAACAGCAACCCGATGCTGACACGCTTCGTTGTCGGGATTTCGAGGGGTGAGTGTTCTTCGCCAAAGGGCTGGGGCAGTATCCCTTTGGGTCAGGCATGCCGTTTGATCGTCCGTGATATACTCGCCGCTAAGGATATGCACCATTCGCCGGAAAAACAGAGGGCTTCGCATATTAATGAAACGGTTCTTTTCGATGCACGCATCATGACAATCCACGTACGCTATTTCGCCAGCTTGCGCGAACAGTTTGGGTGCGCCGAGGAGCAGTTGTCCGTCGACGGCATCGAAACGGTCGCGGACGTATGGTCACGGGTGACCGAAGGGCAGTCGGTGTCTGCCGGCAGCGTCTTGTATGCGGTGAATATGGCTTATGCCGAGGCCGATACATCCGTCGACGACGGTGATGAAGTGGCGTTTTTTCCGCCGGTGACAGGCGGAGCGAATTGATGATCAGTCTGCGGCAGGGTCCGTTCGATCCGTGGAAGGAGATAGAAGCCTATCAGGATATAGCTTTCGGCCATAAGGGTACATTTGGCGCCACCGCCAGCTTTGTCGGTACGATGCGTAATTTCAACGAAGGGGATCGCGTCTGCCGGATGAACCTGGAACATTATCCAGGGATGACCGAGAAGCATCTCGAACAGATCGTCGCCGAGGCGCGCCGGCGCTGGGATATGCTCGACGCACTGGTCATTCATCGCGTTGGAACCATCGCGCCCGATGAACCCATCGTACTGGTTGCGGTCTGGTCGGTTCACCGCGGCGCCGCGTTCGATGCCTGCCGTTATGTGATGGAGGAGCTGAAGAGTCGGGCACCCTTCTGGAAGAAGGAGTTGCTCGCCGGGGGCGGCGACCGCTGGGTCGAAGCGAATACCAACGGCTATCAGCAATTCTGAATGTGGCAAATCAATCCTGCACTGGTTGGGTTTGTATCAAGGCGGTTATATCGGGTTTCGCTCCTCAACCGCAACTAACGATAGGCTGTCAACAAGCCATGATGAGAATTGCTGTTGCACCGTTACGTTACGCGAAATGGTGCGCACGGCGAACCCTACCGCCTGCATACATCGCGGCGTTAACCGAAGGGTGCGCCGTGCGCACCACTCGGTGCTGATCGAGAATGAAAGTCTTTGGCAATTTGCACAAGATGCGAACCGAATTGAGCCAGCCCGTTCAATACGGCTTGCCTGTGAGCGATGAATGCATTCCGCTCAATCCGCTGATCGGCAAGTCGCTGAGCCTGCGTTTTACCGGCGGCATCCATTGCATCCATTGCGGCAGGAAGACCTCCAAGAGCTTCAACCAGGGCTACTGTTTTCCCTGTTTCAGATCGCTGGCGCGCTGTGACGTCTGCATCATCAAGCCGGAACAGTGCCATTTCCATCAGGGTACATGCCGCGAGCCGGAGTGGGGGATGCAGCACTGTATGCAGCCGCACTATATCTATCTGGCCAACTCGTCCGGCGTCAAGGTAGGCATCACCCGCCATAGCCAGGTTTCCACGCGATGGATCGATCAGGGCGCGGTACAGGCGCTGCCGATTGTCAAAGTACAGTCACGCTTCCAGGCCGGCCTGCTGGAGGTGGCGATGAAACAGTATGTGAGCGATCGCACCAGCTGGCAGAAGATGCTGAAAAGCCAGGCTGAGCCGATCGACCTGATCGAGAAGCGGGAGGAACTGCTGGCCTCCTGCAAGGAGCCGATCCATGAGCTGGCGGTGCGCTTCGGCGAGGAATCGATCGAGTTTCTGCCGGACGCCGAGGTGCTTTCCATTCAATACCCGGTGACGGAGTATCCTGTCAAGGTGAAATCGTTCAATTTCGACAAGACGCCCACTGTTTCGGGAACTTTGCTTGGCATCAAGGGGCAATATCTTATTTTCGATACCGGCGTGATCAATATTCGCAAGTTCGGCGGTTATCAGGTGGAAGTGTCGTAACTTCTCCATCCTTACGGGCACAGCACAGTAAATCCAACGATTGCGGAGGGGATGTCATCGGACGCACCCAGCCGGCTGCTACAGGACGATGAGAACCACACCCAGCACCATCAGCAGCCCGGCCGACAGGTGCCGCAAAAGATGGGGTTCCCTGAACAGCAATGCGCCAAAAAGAATGCCGAACAGGAGGCTGGTACGCTTCACTGCGATCATATAGGCAACCTCGATCTCCCGAATCGCCAGCAGATGGGTCACGACCATGGCGGCCATAGTGATGCCAACCAGCAGATGCGGTACAGGCCGGCGCCAAATTACGGTGATCAATCGGGGCTGTTTGGCCGAAAAGAGGATCAGCGAAGCAACGGCCAGCAGGAAAAAATAGAACGCCGCGAAAAAGGGGGGCGCAACGTATTGCAGCGCCCCTTTGCCCAGTACCGATGTGATGCTGTAGATGAAGGCGACTGCGAGCATGAGTCGTGCGCCGGGTTCATGCAGGATCGCGGTGAACGGAGCCAGGATGTGCCATCCCGAACGGGCCGAGAAGTGTTGGATGTTCAGCAGCCAGGCCCCGGCAGTGATCAGAGCAATGCCGGCAAACCCGACGGATGAGACACGTTCATTCAGTACTGCAAAGCCGATCCCTGTCGCAAATATCGGCGTAAATGCCAGATAGGGCAGCGTTTGAGCCAGCGGACTGGTGCTGATCGCCCGCATATAGAGCCACATGGCGAGAATTTCCAGCGGCATCAGGGCTGCCAGCCAATACCAGAAGGGGGTTGGAATGTGTGTGGGGGCCGAGAGATACAACAGCGGCGCGAGTATCAGGGCTGTCGTACCGAAACGGACGACAACCAGTTCACGTGCTGAATAATCGGCAAGAAAATATTTCGTTGCCGCGTCGGCTGAAGCGAGATTGAGAGCACAAAACAGAGAGAGTGACAGCCAGTCCATTGTGAGCGTTGATGTTAATCGAGTTGCCCAATGATGTCGATTTGGATTATTCTGTCTTCTTTTTTGAACAGGTAAGGTATTTCATGGCGCGAACAATGAACAGACGTTTAATCGGCTTGGCTGCGGTCTGTTTTGTCAGCGGGCCGCTGGCGCTTTCAGGGTGTTCTTTCTCATACAGTTCCAAGAGCTCGTCAGACAGTTCCACCAGCTCTTCGAAAAGTGCTTCGAGCCCTTTCACATCGAGCAGCGAAAGCTCCTCCCCTGACAAGACGAAGCAATATCAGGAAGATGTGACGGATTATACAATGGCTTATGTGCGCTCTTCGAAAGGCGACTATACCGCGTTTCAGCGGGGACTTGGTGAAATTGCAGCTCGTCACGGAATTTCGAACTGGGAAGCGCAGCCGGTAACCTATTATGCCGTCGGTGTCGGGCTGAAGAAGGCAAATCTGAGCGACGTGCAATATGAGACGTTCAAACGAAACTTCGCCGCCTCGGACTATTCCAAGATGCAGGATATCCAGGAAGGGTACGATGCGACCCGGTGAGGGGGAGAGAGCGTCTGCGAGCGGATCGATCGGAACTTGAGACGGCTCGGGTCGATTCGAGCAGCGGGCGTGTTTACGGATTATCTTCGATCCGCCAACGCTCCGCGGCGTGGAATCAGCTGGTCGCCTTTCTTCTCTTTTCCGTCCTAACGGTAAGCAGTGCGGCTGACGTCGCCTCGTCGTCGCTCGAGTATCTCTACATCGATTCAAGCGAGGGGACTTCCAGCGGGGGGCATGCGGCGATCCGGTTTGGCGATGAGGTTTTTCATTTCCAGCATTTCGAGCCCGGCGTTCTTCGTTCGGTCAAGGATGATCCGCATTATTTCCGCTATCTTTACGGATTTCTGGAGAACCGCACCATTCATGCCAGTCGCATCACTGTATCCGAGGAGACATGGCGGTTGCTGCGTGATTACTTCAACCAACGTTATCTCATCCAGAAGCAGCAATTCGACATTCTGCAATTCCTGCGTGACGACCGGGCGCTGATTCACCTGCTGCTTCGGCGCAAACGCGGCGCTGGTGGCTCTTCTGCGTCTGTTGTCGACGATTCGATTCGGTTGCCGGGCATCGGGCTGTTTTTTCCTGATTATGCGGCCCCATCCAACCATCTTTATGCCGAACAGGTTCCTGTGGCACCGCCGACACCCGGAATGTCGCCGCTTTTGCAGGCTTTGCGCCAGCAGATCGAGCGGCGTTACGGCAGCCGTTTTCTGGCGACGCGCATGGGGGAGATCCGCGATCGGCTGCGCCGCTTGAAACCAACCGGCTATGATCGAGCACTGCTCGATCTTTCGGAAGATCGATTTTCAGCCGTCAGATACACTTTTGCACAGCACTATGAAGATCTGATGACTGCGTTGATGGGTTTGAAAGTCTTACAGCTGGCCTTGCCGCTGCGCTCCGACGTCTATGCTGTGCCGCGTCTGGATCTGTTTCGTCTTGAGCCGCATGAAATCGAGCGGCTCGCCCGCTATCGGCAGCAGCTGCAGAACGATCTCGTGCTGTTGGTCAGTTCCCGACGCCCGGATTGGGGAATGGCGTTTCTGGTCGGCATGGCGCGCCTGATCGTCCTCGATCGATCGGTGCGCTCTGGTCGGTTGGTCTTCCTGGATACTTTTCAAGCGGGCGCTGATCTGATCGACCCGGCAGAGATCGGGCGGTTCGACGATTGGATGCGGGAACAGCTCGACGGTGTCAAGACGAAGCTCCAGGAAGCCAGGGCCGGGCTGCTGCCATCACAGGCGATGACCGAGGTGGATTACAGCCGTCTTGAGCACTGGAGCAACCGATATCTGGAACTTCGCTCAGGCATTGATCAGCAACACCCGATTCGTATCCATTCGGGACTTCTGATGCCGACCAAAAGTGCTTTCCGCTCCGATCTGATCGTTCCCGAGGCGAGCCAATACGAGCTCAACCTGAACCTTGCGGAGTCAGAGTCCTTTCACCGCAGCTATTTCGAAAAGTTGAAACGGCTCTACCGATATAATCTGTTTACCAAAAACTGCGTCTCGGAAATCTTTCGAACGATTCATGGCGCCTTCGAGGCCCACCTGGGATCAAAGGATGCCGTTGCGGCGGCAGGCGAAAAGTTTGGCGAAAGCAGGGTGGCGCGTGTTGAAGCCGAGTCGGTTGCACGACTTGGTGGTTATCTCGGCGCCGAAGGCATCCACTTTATTCCTTTTGTCTCCGCCCGTACCGTTGATCAAACCTACGCTGTCGTATCGTCGGAGGAGTGGCCCTCTTATCGCAAAGCAGCCTTGATGAGAGCGTATGAGGACGATGCTCCGGCGCTGGTTTATTTGCGCGAGTCCAATGTGATCAGTTCCACGCTCTATCGGCGCAATCCCGACGATTCCTTTTTTATATTTTTTACCGATGATGCGGTGTTGCCACGGCCTCTGTTTGGTGCCGTCAACAGCGTGGCGGGGCTGGGACAGAGTCTCGTAGGGCTGTTCTTGGCGCCATTCGACGGCGGACGGGTTTTGAGTTCGGGTGCCAAGGGGGTTCTGTTCAGTCTTCCCGAGCTGCTGTTTTTCAACATACGAAAAGGTTCTTACCGCTATCTTCCATATGCCCGGGCGGCAGAGGGCGGTTGATCGATGAGGGGTGAATGATCACACCTGTTTTGCTATGATTGACCATTTTATTGTCGATTATTTTCGATTATCCAGTCCAGTGGGGGAGAAGCGTGAAGGAAGAGATTGTGATTGTGGCGGCCGTTCGTACCGCGGTCGGCACGTTTGGCGGGGCTGTGTCCGGGATAGCGGCCAGCAGTCTGGGCGCGAAAGTGATTGCCGCTCTGTTGGAGCGTTCGGCGGTATCGCCGGAAACGATCGATGAGGTCGTTCTGGGGCAGGTATTGACCGGCGGGACCGGGCAGAATCCGGCGCGTCAGGCGGGCATCGAAGCCGGGCTGCCCGAAACTGTGCCGGCCATGACGATCAATAAGGTGTGCGGCAGCGGGCTGAAAGCGGTTCATCTGGCGGTTCAGTCGATCCTCTGCGGTGACGCCGAGTGTGTCGTCGCGGGTGGGCAGGAAAATATGAGCCTGGCGCCTCACGTCTTGCCGAACTCCCGCAACGGCATGAAAATGGGCAGTTGGGAGATGATGGACAGCATGGTCACCGATGGCTTATGGGATGTTTTCAACCAGTATCACATGGGGGTGACCGCCGAAAATCTCGCCAGGAAGTTCGACATCAGCCGGGCGGAACAGGATGAATTTGCCGCGGCCTCTCAGCAGAAGACCGAAGCGGCGCAGAAAGCGGGCCGGTTTAGCGATGAAATCATTCCGGTCGTGATTCCTCAAAGGAAAGGCGAGCCGGTCGTGTTCGACACCGATGAATTTCCTAGGCATGGGACGACGGTCGAGGCGTTGAGCAAGCTGCGGCCCGCATTCGACAAGGAAGGGACGGTGACAGCCGGCAACGCATCGGGGCTCAACGATGGTGCTGCTGCCGTGGTCGTGACCAGCCGAAGCCGGGCGGATGCGCTTGGCTTGAAGCCGATGGCGCGCATCGCCGCCTATGCCAGCGCCGGCGTCGACCCGAAGATCATGGGCACGGGTCCGGTACCTGCGACTCGGCGCTGTCTGGAAAAAGCGGGTTGGACGGTCGATGATCTCGATCTGATCGAGGCGAACGAAGCGTTCGCCGCTCAGGCGATTGCAGTGAACCGGGCGTTGGGCTGGGATCTCGAGAAGGTCAATGTCAACGGCGGCGCGATTGCTTTGGGACATCCCATCGGGGCATCGGGTGCGCGGATTCTGGTCAGTCTGTTGTATGAGATGCAGCGAAGGGATACGAAGAGAGGGCTTGCCACGCTTTGTATCGGCGGCGGCCAGGGCATTGCGTTGGCTCTGGAGAGAGCATCCTGACAAACATCGGACAGAGCTGGCATGACGCGAATCATAAAGAAATATCCCAACCGGCGATTATATGATACTGAGCGCAGCTGCTATATTACCGTGGCTGACGTGCGCGAGCTGGTAATGCAAGGAGCGGAGTTCAAGGTGATCGACGCCAACAGCGGCGAAGATCTGACCCGCAGCATTCTGCTGCAGATCATTATGGACCAGGAGAGCGGAGGCCGGCCGCTGTTCACGGCCGACATTCTTTCGAAGATGATCCGGTTCTATGATGATTCGGTTCAAGGCGTGTTTACCAGCTATCTGGAGAAGAGCCTTGACCTTTTTGTCGAACAGCAGGCGCGGCTGCAGCAGCAGATTCAGGAGATGTTGGCGAGCACGCCGCCGATCGATGCGCTGACTGATCTGACCAAGCGCAACCTGGAGCTTTGGCAGGAGATGCAGGATCAGTTTCTCGCCGCGGCCGGGCTGAAGTCTTCGGCGGATCGGTCGAAGGACGACAAAGACCGGGAACAGTGATTGTCGATCGGTGACAGGGACGTGACCTTGGTGGGTCTTGCCCGCGTCAATAGCTTCCCTTGATGTACTTTTCCAGTTCTCGGATGGTGAGCTCCTGCTCCGAAATGATCTGCCTGACGACATCGCCAATGCTTATGATGCCAATCAATTCGTCATTCTCCAGTACCGGCAAATGGCGTGTGCGTTTGTCGGTGATGAGCGCCATGCAGTCTTCTATCGTGTTGTCCAGGGTTACATAGATCACGGATGTAACCATCAATTCGCCGATCGGCGTATTCTTGGATGACTTTCCTTTCAGAATGACTTTTCGGGCGTAATCGCGCTCCGAAAAGACGCCAACCAAGTTGCCGCCCTCGACGACTAGTAAAGCGCCAAGATTATGATCGGCCATCATTTTCAGCCCTTCATAAGCGGTCGTTTGCGGTGAAATCGTCCAGAGTTTGGGGCCTTTCGCTTTCAGGAGCCGTCGAACGGTGGTCATGCGTTGGGTCCTCCTATCTTTTTCTGAAAAACGCGGAGTCAATACATTAGGTTAGAGGCTATCGCATACCACTTGGGAATGCAAATTTCAAGTGCTTTCCGGAAGTGCTTTCCCGGAAGCGCGCGGACAAAAGGCCACGCTTCGGCTTCCGAAGTTTATGCAGTGCTGGATTGATGCGCCGCACAAAGCGGAGTATAAAAGAACTATTGTTGGGTAAAAACAGGAGTAATCACGATGAATGATACAAGAAAAATTGCGTTGGTGACTGGTGGAACCGGTGGTATCGGGACGGAAATATGCAGGCACCTCGCCAGACAGGGGCGTCAGGTCATCGCCGCCCATCTTGCTGCCGAATCGGAGCAGGCTGCTGCGTGGCAGAAGAAGCAGTGCGAGGCGGGATTCGATATTGCTTTAGTTGTTGTCGATGTCACTTCGTTCGAGTCCTGTGAGGCGATGGCAAAAGGGGTCGAGGAGCGGTTCGGCGGTATCGATATTTTGGTCAACTGTGCCGGCATCACGCGTGACGTCACCTTGCGCAAGATGGATACAGAGCAGTGGTCGGCGGTGCTCAGCACCAACCTGGACAGCGTTTTCAATGTGACCCGCCAGGTGATCGAAGGTATGACGGAACGTGGATTTGGCCGTATCGTCAATATTTCATCGGTGAATGGTCAAAAGGGCCAGTTCGGGCAAACCAACTACGCGGCTGCAAAGGCTGGGATGCACGGCTTTACCAAGTCATTGGCATTGGAGGGTGCACGCAAAGGTGTGACGGTCAACACGGTGTCGCCCGGTTATATCGCCACTGAGATGGTCATGGCAATGTCCGAGGAGATCCGCAGCCAGATTATTGGCACCGTTCCGATCGGGCGTTTAGGCAAGCCTGAAGAAATCGGACGGGCCGTGGCTTTTTTGTGCGATGACGACAGTGGTTATATCACCGGGGCGGATTTTTCGGTCAACGGCGGTTTGTATATGAGCTGATCACCCCATTTACCGCAGAGAGGTGGAGATGCGGCCTTCTCGACGGTGATTCGGCGTTGGGTAAAACGGAAAAAAGCTTGACAGGGATAACGCGAGCAAGATATATTGCAATGCAGCATTGTTGCAATGCACAAATTTTTCCCTCAACGACTCGGAGATCGATCATGCAAGAGGAATTTTTCAATTTCGTTAATCGGTTCAATCAGAATGTGTTCGATGCAACCAAGCAATTGGCGGAGATCAATGCACATGTCTGTGAAAAACTGGTGCAGAATCAAATCAAGGTTGCCGGGCTCTATATGGAAGGCGGTGCCAGGCAGACGGAGCTCGTTCGTGATTTCAAAGATGTTGCCGGCTACATGGCTTCTCAGGGTGAGCTTGCGAAGGAGTATGCGGACTTGGCGTTGACAGTGACCAAGGATAATCTGGACGTTATGGCGAAAGCGCGCAATGAACTCAAGGAGTGGTTCGAGAAAGGCGTGGCTCAAGCAGCGAGCGTGACTCCCGTTGCCGGCGTTATGAAGGCTGCCTGATCGCTGACATCTCTTTTCCCCTCTGCTGTAGGAAGAGGCCCGTTCCCTTTCCGGAACGGGCCTCTTTTTACATCCGCTCGTTCAGCCAATCACCAATCGATGGCGGCACCGTTTTTTGCGCTTTGCCGCTGACATAAATGCCGATATGGCCTCCTGGGAAGGAGAGCTCCTTATAATCCGCGCTGTCCACGTAGCCTTTAAGCGCCATGGAGGAGCTGGGAGGCACCAAGTGATCCTGCATGGCATAAATGTTCAATACCGGCAGGGTAATGTTCTTCAGATTGACAGTTTGTTCGCCAAGCCGCACTTCGCCCTTGATCAGTTTGTTGCCTTGATAAAAGTCCTTGATGAACTGTCTGAACGTTTCGCCTGCCTGATCGGGGCTGTCGAAAATCCATTTCTCCATGCGCAGAAAGTTTTTGGCGGACTGCGGGTCGTCCAAGGCATCGACCATATCCAGATATTTCTGGCCCATGAGTCGGTACGGTTTGAGTGACAGGAAGGTCCAGTTCAGCAGCTCTCCGGAGATGTTGCCCATGGTATCGACCAGCAGGTCGACGTCGATATTTTGAACCCAGCGGCTGAGCAGATTGCCCGGCGTCTGAAAGTCAACGGGCGTGACCATGGTGATCAGATTTTTTACTTTTTCCGGATGGATCGATGTATAGCACAGACTGAAAGTGCCGCCTTGGCAGATGCCCAGGATATTGATCTTTGCCAGATCGTGCCGTTTGCGGATCACGTCGACGCAGCGGTCGAGATAACCATTGATGTAGTCGTCCAAGGTGAGAAACTGGTCGGTTCTGTCAGGATAGCCCCAGTCGATCAGGTAGACATCGAGCCCTGCGGCCAGCAGGCCCTTGACCATGGAGCGGTTTTCCTGCAGATCGGTCATGTAGGGGCGGTTGACCAGCGCGTAAACGATCAATACCGGAATCGGGTTCTTGGGTTCCGTATCGCTCTGGAAACGGTACAGGATGGTCTTGTTTTCCTGATAAATAATCTCCTTGGGCGTCACGCCTGTCGTGATCTCCTCGGCCTCCAGCAGGTTCTGAAAGCCTTTGCCCAGCTTCCGGTTGAACGCCACCATCTCCTGAAACACTTTATCGGGGGTGATCTGAAATGAAATCATCGATTGTCTCGCAGGGGGGTCAATGGATCGAATGGATATGTGACGTGATAACAATGCGTTATTCGTCGGCGGAACGTGATGTTTTTGCTGAGCGGGTGGTGGTTGCGCTTTTTCTGGAACGGGCCGCCGGTTTTTTTGCTTCCAGCTCCTCCTTCAACGTCTCGATTTCACGCTGCATGGCCTTGCTGTCGCGCCAGAGCGTGTGAAAACGTCGTTGCAGCGAGTTGATTTCCTGGCGGTTTGGTATGTTCATCGCTTCCAGGCTGTCATCGACGATCATCGCATTATGCTGCTTCAATGCCATCAATGTGTTGACCAGGTTGCCATGGATGCGGACATATTCATCGCTGTCCACGTACTCGGCGTAGGCTTCTTCGCAGCAATCGACCCACAGATCATAGAGGCTCCGCAGCGAGTCGATCTTCAGCTCCTCCCGGCTTTGGTCGCCGAAACGTTTCTGCAGTTTCTCGATGCTTTTGACCCCGATCTGGTTGCAGGCGTGCATATACTCCTGCAGAGCCTCTTGATATTTGATTCCCAACCGGATGAGTTCCTGGTAGAGGGCTTGACGCTCCCGCATGTGGCCAACGCCCGGCACCGACAAAAACTGGTCGAGTCGTTCCTGCACCGGTTCGGTCATCTGACTCAGGTCCGCAGTATTCAGCCCTTTCAGAAAATCGCCAGGCATTATCGACAGCGAAGAAACCATGTGCTGCCAGTGATCCACCGGCAGCTCCCACACTCCCATCCATTTGCTCACGGCCTCCCGGTTGTATTGAGACGATGATAGAAAAGCCTCTTTCATGCTGTTCAATGCATCGTTGAGGGCAGCTTGCCATTGTGAGATCGACTGTCCGGCGGCGGCTGAGCTTTGCAGCATTCTGTTCAACTGCTCGGACATCTGGAAATAGGATTTGCCTTGGTCGATCAGCCGGGAAAAAAAGTCCTGAACCGGCGGAGCTGCCTGGGGTGCGGCAATTTTCCACCAACTGTCGAGTGCCTCTGACCAGGCATTCGTTGCGATATCGGCAGGGGAGGGGGGCGATTTATCTTCGGTCGTTTTCCGGGGGGGCAATCCTCCGAGCGCATCCCAATATTTTTGCTGGAATGATATCCAGTCGTTGGGCCAGGAAAAAGGGTCATTTGCCATGCTTGTAACTCCCGTTTTGATGTGGTTCGAAGGTAGGCTGCAAGACGAGCCAATGCCGGATAGGATCAGACTACCACACGAAATTGTGCGTTGCAACAATCAGTCGCGTCGATTGGGTGCGATGGCTTTATTGACGGGGCGTCAACGTGCCGGTCCTTTTGCCGGAAGAAAAATCGAGTCGGAAGAGAAGGGGTGACGTCGAGGCGATAACCCACGGTGGTCGGGAGACCGTTTCATGCCGTGCTGCGCTGCCTGGGCCTTCTGATGTGGCGGCAGCAGGCTGCGGCGGCCATAAGGCTGCAATCTTCTATGGTGCAGGGGTGGAGTCTTGTGACCATGGTGTGGCTGCTTCAGGTGGCGACGGTGCTGTTTCGGGCAGTAAGGACAGTAGAGGAGGTAAGCGGGATAGCCGTAAGGATAGACGATCTGCCTCGGCGGCGGGGGAGGTGGGCGAGAGGCTTCGAGGAGCGCTTGGTAGGCCAGTAGGGTCTGGTAAAGTCTCATCTGCTCTTTTTCCCATTCGAGATACTCCGCTCTCTCTTTTTCAGTCCGTATCCGATACTCTTCGAGCGCTTCTTCGGCACGCCGCACCTCTTCTTCGCTTGGAGCAGGGAGCGGAACGATGCGTTCAACGGCAACGGCATTCGGGGCCGGAACCGCAGCGTAGCTGATGTTGCCGTTGCGGTCGATCGACTTATAAATCGGTTCGGCAGGTGCATTGCATACAACAAACAGCAGACTGCCGAACAAGAGCGCTTTCTGAATGGTTGTCTGTTTTCGGCACAAAGGCAAAAACCGGAACAAATCGTTATTCATCGTTCGACATCATTTCCTGATTCCGTAGTAATCAACCCGTCACAGGTAGTTCGACAGACGGCTCCGTTGATGGTTCGGACTCTTATGTTGCTCTGCCATGAATGGCTTTTTTGATTGCTGGTCGCTAGTTCAAACTATGGACTTTCAGTCCATAGTGGTTGATTTCCGCGTCGTATCAGGCGAAATGGCAGATAGTGCGATCGGCTGATGCAATGGCCAGGGCAATCGCATTAAAATT
>DEII01000104.1 GCA_002352385.1 Methylococcaceae bacterium UBA2778
TTCGCTTTCCATGGCGGTCAGCGGGGGACAGATTTATTTTTTTGATTCTTTTTCGGTTTTTCGGGGTCTGCCGCGCTTCCGATTTTCAATGCGACGCGCTATGATCGCTTCACCTTGATCCGTAAAACGATCATTCCCAGTCAGCTCTCCACGTTGCAGCGCCTCCCGCATCATTTCCCTCTCTCGTGCCGGGACGGCACCTCCCAGGAATTCATTGCAGTGTTCCGCCCTCTCTCCGGTCGTGTTCGCCAAGGCTTGATGACACGAAAAAATAATCAAAAAAAAGAGGCTTGGCAAGTGTGCAAAAGTGGTGTAATATTGCAGCGCATGTGCATCACCTTTTTGGAGGACAAAAATATGCGTAGAACCAGTATTTCATTCACGCCGCCCAATGACGAATGGATAAATTCACAGATTGAAAGTGAAGAATTTAGCAGCAAAAGCGAAGTTGTAAACGACCTGATCCGCAAAGCTCGAAACCAGCAAGACGAAATCAACTATATTCGCGCCAAGCTTATTGCATCCGAAAAAAGCGGATTTACCGACCTAACCCGCGATGAAATCCTAGAAAAATCCAAGGAAGCATTGCGGCGTAATGGGGAGCTATAGACTTACCGAGGACGCCGAGGCCGACTTAATCCGGATCCATCAATGGGGCGTTCGCACCCATGGAGAGGCGCAAGCCGATGCGTACTATTTTCAATTTTTTGAGCGTTTCGAACAGGTGGCAAAACAGCCGCTTTTGTATCCGGTGGTCGATGATATCCGCAAGGACTACAGGCGCAGCGTGTGCGGCACAGACAGCATTTATTATCGCATCGACGGGGAAACGGTCGAGATCATGGCAATCATAGGCCAGCAAGACGCGGACGAATGGCTTTAATTTCCATGCGTAAGGTTAAATCCCCCGCCTTTAGGCGGGCAGATGTCATCAGCCATCTGGAGCAGGAAGCGATTCATCTTCGGCACTGAACACGCGATCGATCAAACAGCAGTGGAAATGGATGTTTCCATTCAGTGCCGAACCAAACCGACCTGCCTGCCGCGACGCTCGCGGCGCAGGCAGGTGAACAAAGGTGACCGCTCCCAGCCGGGCATTGCCCGGTGCATCCGCACAGCCTTACCTGCAGCAACGCAGCCGGGAAATCGGATGGCATTATCATCGTCTGGAAACATTCGAGCAATTTGTCAAGGCTGTGCAAATCAATGATTTTACTGATCTACGACGAGTGGTGACCGATATCAGGGATTACGCTGCGATTGCGGCGCTGTTACTGTTGGCGCTTGTCTATTTGCCGCTCGACACGCTCATCAGCCGGCTTAGGCCCAATACCCGTGAATGAATGTAGGCTGATTGGTGCGCACGGCGCACCCTACGTTCGGCGCCGCCGGGGAGAAGCGGGCTGTAGGGTGCGCCGTGCGCACCATTTCGGACTATGCAATGGCTCGATATCAATATTCCATGACGCCCAGAGCGGACGCTATCCGAGCGAGTTCCGCGACGCTCGAAACGTGCAGTTTTTTCTTGATTTGCGTGGAATAATTGGCGACGGTCTTATAACTTAAACAAAGCTCTTCGGCGATTTTATGCCCCGTCAACCCTTTGGCGAGCAATCTGAAGACATCGAATTCACGCGCGGACAAGGTTCCCATAATCTCCCGGCAATCATGCCTGGCCGCTTGATCCGAAGCGTCATGCACAAGCCCTTCTTCAATATAGGTTCGGCCGTCAAGAATGGTTTCAATCGCTGCCGATAGAATGTCCGGTGCGCTGTTTTTGGTGATATAACCCTTGGCGCCGGCCTTGAGCGCGCGATGAACGTAGACTTGCTCATTATGGACGCTGAATACGAGAATGTTCGCCGCCGCATCGCGCTGTACGATCCGGCGTATGGTTTCCAGGCCGCCGATGCCCGGCATCGATAAATCCATCACCACGATATCCGGCCGGGATTCCTGATAGAGTTGCAGCGCCCGTTCGCCGCGCTCGGCTTCCGCGACGACATCGATATTGGGCGAAGCCGCTAATAGCAATCTAAAACCGGCCCTGACCACGGCGTGATCATCGACTAACAAAAGCTTGGCTTTGCGGTTCATGAAATCGGGATTTGCGCAATCATCTTCATACCTTCGCCGGGCTGCGAGTCGATTTCGCATTCACCGCCCAACGATTTGATCCGTTCTTGCATCCCCAGCAAACCGAATCCGGACGCCACATTGCCGATATGGCACCCCCGACCATCATCAGCGGCCAACAGAGTCAACCTGCCGGATTCCCGGTCGATGGCTACGGTGATTGTTACACGGCGGGCATGGGCATGGCGGATCGTGTTGGTCAGGCATTCCTGAATCACCCGGAAGACCTGGATGGTAACCGCTTGATCCAAACAATCGACGCCGTCATCGCATTGCAGCGTGAAGGATAATTCCGGGTTTCTCTCTTTCCAGTGGCTCACCAGGTCTTCCAGGGTGGCTTTCAAGCCGAGCTCGGTCAGCATCAGTGGATGCAGCTGCTGCATCATGGAGCGCACCACCGTCATGAGGCGGTCGCAGATGCTCGTGATCGAACCGGTGATTTTTTTTGTATCGGCTCGCTCGTGTGCAGCCGTAACCGCCATGACCTTGATCGCGGTAAGCGATTGCCCGAGTTCATCGTGCAATTCTTGCGACAAACGTTGCCGTTCTTCCTCCTGTATCCGCAGCGAGTGTTGAGTCAGCGCGCGGTTTTGTTGCCGGGTTTTATCCAGGACATCGGTCATGTGGTTAATGGCCCGGGCGATGGCGTCATATTCGAGCGTTGCAAACTCCGGCAGTTTTTTCCGGTATTCCCCGGTTTCGATCAACCGCAGATTTTCGACGATAATATCGATTGCCTTCAGCGTTTTGTTGAAAACCAAATGGACCGCGAGAAAACTCAAACCAATCAGCGCACAGATCGTCATGAAAAAAGCGACCGTTTCGCGCCACACCTCGGTAATTTCATCGAGAGGGTCGGCTTGGATGACCAACGTCAACGGCTGATCGTCCAGAGTCATGACTTGATGCTCAACTTCCGGGTAATGACCGGCGACCAGACTGACGAACCAAGGCGGCGGCAGGTCGTTTCGCGCAATCGCTTGATTGCTGCGGGTCAAATCGATGAATTGTCCGGTTGATGTTTTCAACTGAACGTTCAAGTGGCGCGTCTGCTCCAAAGCACTGAGCCGATAGAACCAGTCGGTTTCCTTGATCCCTGCCGGAGGGGCCGGGGCCAGGCTCAGCTTGATCAATTGCAAAGCCAGATTGATCGATGAATCGACCTCCTCTTTGACGGCATTGCGGGCCTGCCAGATGGCGAACGACCCGCCCAAGACCAAGATGCAAAACGAGATCAGCAGAATGCGAATGCTGATTTGATTACGTAAACTCATGATGTCCGATTGAATGAGGAAATTGGCCTCCACAAGCTGTGATTTCCACGAGCCGGTTGATACCATTTACCAAGGCATTATACGTTTGTGCGTCCGTTCCGCCTTTAGAAAAATTCTTTTTAATCGATCTCGAACAGATGAAGGCGACCAAATCCGTTGCCTACAGGGTTATTCTCGTACAGTGGTCCGTGACTCTTCGGCTTCGATGCCCCCCCGCCTCACGTCTCCTCTACGATCAGACGGCGAATTGCCTGCCCGATCATACGCGTGGCTTCACCATGCGTTTGCGTCGGCGGGAAGCGAAGCGGCGGGCCGAAGCGGACCTCGACCACGCCGCGCCGGCGCGGGAACAAGGCGTCGGGCGGTACAATTATTTCCGTTCCAAGGATCACCATGGGGATGATGGGTGCAGCCATCTCCATTGCCAGCACCCCAGCGCCTCTTTTCAGCGGCTGCATCGGCTCCTTGGTCCGGTTGAGCCCCCCTTCCGGAAACACCAGCACGTTCCATCCGTCATCGAGGAGGCGGCTAGTGTATTCCAGACTTGGCCGTATGTCTTCACGGATTCGGGTGGCAAAGGGATAGGTGTTGAGGGCGAGGTCGGCGAGCGGTGCAAACCACCAAAAATCGCTGTAAACGGTTTCGATGGAGGCGGCAACGGCAAGGCGCCGCCGAAAAGCGTGCGGCATTGCGATAATCGCGACGGCGCCATCCAGGAAGCTGCGGTGATTGGCCATAAAGATCGCCGGAGCTTTGACACCCTCGAGGTGGTGAGCGCCGCAGACCCGCACGTTGCACAGCCGCAAGATCCACGAAGAAAAAAAGAGCGATCTGGCGATGGGTCTCAAAGTCGTCGCCCATTTCGATAAAGACCAGCGCGGGTATTTGGCCACTGCCGGCGTACCGTGTTGACCGCGCGTCAAAAAGTGCTCGAGCTCCGCCACCGTTGTTTCATCGTTGATCCAGTGTTCCTCCAAGGCAATATTCCATTCCTCTTCGATCCGGCTTACCAGCTCCATCCGCATCAGAGAGTCCAGCTCCAGATCGCGCATGAGGCGGGTCGAGCCGTCGATCGTGCGCGGATCTTGCTTCGTCACCTCCGCGATCACGCGTGCCAAGCGCGTTGTCGCGCCGCATCCTTGAACCGGTTTTCCGGTCTCTTTCGTCTTGAGCCATTTGATGACGTCGTCTTTCTTGGCTTTGCGCGTCGCAGAGCGCGGAAAATCCGAATCCGGCCACCGGGACCAGCTGACGATGCGTTGGTGCGGGGCCAAATGACGATTGGCTTCGGCGATGATCGCCGCCGGCTCGCCCTGCTCCAGCAGAAGCACTGCGTGAATAACGGTAAAGCCGTTCTTCTCGATTCCGACGACGGTGCTGTCCTTGACGCCGTGAATCTTGTTCAGCTCGGCTTCGATGTCTTCCGGGAAAACATTTTCACCACCGGGGCCCAGAATCATGTATTTCTTGCGCCCGAAGACGTAGAGAAAGCCTTCGGGGTCGAATTTGCCGGCGTCGTCGGTCTTGAACCATCCATCCGTAAACGCCTCGCGGGTGCGTTCTGGATCACGGAAATAGCCCGTAAAAACGCATGGGCCTTTCACCAGGATTTCTCCATCGGCCGCAATCTTGACTTTGACATTGGGCAAGGGCGTCCCGACCGATCCGATGCCGTGCCGGTCGTAGCTGTTGCTGGTGATCGCCGGGCTCGTTTCCGTGAGCCCGTAGCCTTGCAGAATCTCGATGCCGAGGGCCCGCCATTTGGTCTCGATGTCGGGATCGAGGGGGGCACCGCTGCTGGCGACCGTGTGCAGCGTTTTGGAGATTCGGCGACGAACGTGGCCGCGAAGAAAGGGGCGAATGACACTCGGTACCCGCGCGAGATCGTGCTCGATGCGTTCCATCACGGTTTTCAGGAACTCAGGCACGACGACCATATGCGTTGCAGGCGTCGATGCCAGCGCCTGCACGATCGCGCGGGTGCTTGGAGCAGCGACATAGGTGATCGCCGCCCCGTGAGCCAGCGGGTAGAGCATGCCGACCATCTGGGCATACATATGGAACAGAGGCACGATCGACAGTACATGGTCCGAAGGACTCAGGCGCACCATCCGGCTCAGCCCCTCGATGTTGGAGAGCAGGTTGCCATGGCTGAGCATGACGCCCTTCGGCTCGCCGGTGGTGCCGGAGGTATAGACGATCTCGGCGAGGTCTCGCGGCCGGGCCATGCGCCCTGAAAGCTCGGCGACCGGAGCGCTCGGCGCTTGCGCCGCCGCCTCGAGGTCGAGTGAATCGATCGCGCCGGCAGGCCAGCGCGGGCGAGCCGAGCCGAGCAGCAGCGCGGGTTCCGAAGAACGGACGATGCGTTCCAGCTGCTCGGGCGTGCTGCGCGGATTGAGCGGGATGACGATCGAGCTGCGGGCTAAGATGGCAAAAAAAGCAGCGACCCAATGCGGTGAATTGGGCGCATACAGCAGCACCCGGTCGCCGGCTCCGATCCCCTTGGCGCTGAGCGCGCCAGCAATGTTCAATGCGTGTTCCGAAAGCTCGCCGTAGGACCACGTCAGGGTACGGTAGCGGGGGTGGAATGCAACGGCGGAGCGCTTTGCATATATCGAAGTCTGCCGTTCAAAAAAGGCGTACAGGTTATTATCCATTCATTGAAGCGCGACGACGATCCGACGAGAATTCATCCATCTTACTTGAAACCCACGGGCACGGGGACTCTTTAATGAATAGGAAGTTTAACGCAGGTTTTCCGACGATGAAAATGCTTTGGTCGATAGGAACCGATCAGGGAGATAGGAGTTTGGATCAGCACAGGCGACCATTGTGCCTATTTGGTGCGCTATCGGTGAGAAACGATAGCAGCAAAGGGCGATAATGGGTGTGAAAGAGAAAAAGACACGTGCGCCTGTTCCATTGAGCGATTGGAACAGCGGCGGAAAATTGAATCCTCGAGATTTACCAGCTCACGGTCTGAGGAGGGTTCCCGCTCCGCCGTCAGTCGGCGACTTCTGGGCGCGCCCTTGGAACCGGACTGCTCGGACAATCTGATTTATCCTCATCGGCTTCGGTTGCAGCCGGCGGCTGGTCGTCCGGGTGTTTGGAACCGGCGACATAAGCTGCGTGACGCAACGCTTCCAGGCGGGTGGCGTAATAATGGTGGGGACGAGTCTGCTGCATGATGCCGACACCCTCCAAGACCTCGACGACCTCTTTTTGCATGCCGACGAAAAAGAGATGCTGCCGATGGCCCTGGATCATCCGCAGCATGTCGCCAACCGCCATCGCTGCGGTTGCATCGATCACCGGCACGTCCGATAGATCGAGCACAACGCTGGTGAACGACCTGAATTCCCGCACTCTGTCGAGCCGCCGTATCATGTTGTTGGCGGAGCCGAAGCTCATCGGACCGTCGACGTGAATGAGCAGAATGGCCCCCTTGTTGCGGGCCATGACTGCGGCCTCTTCGGGCGTCAGCGAGGCTTCCTCATGGGGGTGGGTGATCACGCTCAAATTCGCCAGCTCGAGATCGGCCATCCGCTTGACAAAGAAGAGGCTGGCCATTACCACGCCCACTCCGACAGCGGTGATGAGGTCCACCAATACCGTTGTCAACAGCACCACGACCATGATCAGCACATCGGCGCGCGGCGCCTGAAGCACACGCCGCAGAAATCGCCAGTCGACGATATCGATGCCGACTTTGAACAGAATGCCTGCCAGCACGGCCAAAGGGATCTTTTCCGCCAACGGCGCCAGACCCAGCAGCAAGCCCAACAGGATCACTGCGTGCAGCATGCCGGACAGAGGCGTGCGCCCGCCGGTGCGGATATTCACTACTGAGCGCATGGTTGCGCCCGCTCCGGGAATCGCTCCGAACAGGCCTGCCACCATGTTGCCGATGCCCTGGCCGATGCATTCGCGATTGGAGTCGTGATGCTGCCGGGTCAGGCTGTCGCAGATCAGTGACGTGAGCAGGCTGTCGATATTGCCCAGCAGAGCCAGAACCACGGCCGATTCGAGAACAAGTTTCAGCGAATCGAACTGCAGCGTCGGCGTGATTGGTTCCGGAAATCCCCGGGGGATATCGCCGATGATCGGCGCATCGGGGAAAAAAAGAAAAGCGAGCGGTGTACAGACGAACAGAGCGAGGAGCGGCGACGGTACTATCTTGCCGATGCGCGGGGGCGTGAGAAAGACAATCGCGAGCGTCATAAATCCCAATGCGACGGCATGCCAATTGGGTCCCGCCAAAAAATCCGGCATCGCCTGCAGCGTCGCCAGCACACCCTCTCGTGCCGCCTCATGGCCCAACAGCGGCCCAATTTCCAGAATGATAATGATACACCCGATCCCGCTCATGAAGCCGGACACGACTGGAAAAGGGACCAGACTGATATATTTTCCCCAGCCCAGCACGCCGGTCAGAATCTGCAGCATGCCTCCCAGAATGACTGCTGTAAAGGCAATCTCCGGCTGGTGGGAAAATTGCAGCAGAACACCCGCCATAATGACCGTCATAGGCCCAGTGGGCCCGGAGATCTGGGCCGGTGTTCCGCCGAACAATGAAGCGAAAAAGCCCACGAAGATTGCACCGTACAGGCCGGCGACCGCTCCGGCGCCGGAAGAGACGCCAAATGCAAGCGCCAGCGGCAGGGCGACTACGGCTGCAACGACGCCGCCGTAAATATCTCCACGCAAATTCTTGAAGTGTAATCCGGAAACCAGCTGCATCGCGTCTCCTTAATTCTGTTTACAGTATCGTCATCGTTTTACTTGATCGACGCCGTTGTCAGCATGGTCGGAATTATAAGTCAGAATGACATGATGGATGAATAGGAATTTTAACGCACGTTTTCCGACGTGAAAGTGCTTTGGTCGATAGGAACCTAACAGGGAGTTGAACCTAACGAATAAGGATAGATCGTGTGAGCGGAGCAAACCACGATCTTATCCTGTGGTTGGACGAAGCCGCTATCGCGGCGGAAAAAAACCCCATTTGTGCTTAAATTCAACGACGTGCTCAATTCGAAGCACGATGACATTGGAGTTTACCATGAATGCTCTGGAACAAATCCGTTTCGAGACGCTTTATATCCGCCATCTCAGAGCCTTGAAGCTTCAGGGCATAAGCGACAAAACCATAGACAGCTACGCACGGGTGTTCCGTCCCAGGAAAATCCAGGGGATTTATTCTGACCTATTTGAGGTGGGACAGCAATGAGTGTCCCGGACTCATGTTAGAAGCAAATAGAATTGTC
>DEII01000112.1 GCA_002352385.1 Methylococcaceae bacterium UBA2778
ACAAAATATTAACTCGTAACACCCCGCCTTGCAACCAGTGGCGTAATCCTAAAGAACGTGTTAGCGTAAAGGCCGAGGCGTTTGAAAACGGACGGTTTTTTTCAACGAAGTTTATCAACACGAGGTCATGCAAATGAGACATTTTTATGAGTCAATTGCAGCAATCATGCTGTGCACACTCTTCGCCATCAATAGTTTCGCTGTCGAGCAAGCGGCGCAAAGCCCGGGAAAGCAGGAGCCGATGCAAAGCATGGGCAAAGGCAAGGGCATGGGGCCGATGGGCGGCATGAGCGCGGAACAAAAGGACCAGCGCATGCGCACGATGCAGGAGGAGATGCTGAAGATGCACGAACTCACGCACCAGATCCTGGCTGCAAAAGATCCAAAAGAGCGCGAGCGCCTAAAGGAAGAACACTTGGCACTGATGAAAGCGCATCGGGAAAAAATGATGGCGCAGCATAGAATGATGCGGCAACATCGGCAGAAAATGAAGCAGGGAAAGCCGGCAGAAAAAACGGAATGATCGAATGGCGCGGGCCGACGCGATGCGCGGTTTGAGCCCGCGCCTCGTCCTATCCTACGGGGCTTCGCATCTCAGTCGGCCGGCCCGGATCAGCGAGCACGTGCGCCAGGCTCATCAACTCGAGAATTGGCTGAGCCCTGCTGACTGAATATCAGGATCACATACTCGATATCAACCAAGACATTGCACAGCTTTGCGGACGGCTCCGGGCGCCTCGTCCAGAAAACGTTTGGGGCAAGCAGATTGCAGCGACGACACTCAATTTATGAACTGACTGTCGTTACACGCAACCACAAGGACTTCGTCAAGACCGGTGTCCCTTTGCTGGATCCATTTACAGAATAGGATTTCAGTAGATCCTAAATCTTGGAACTCAACTCCGCGTCGGGCAGAATTAGTAGTTCGTTATATTCTCATTCCATTTTATGATAATCTAGCCGATAGAAACTTCCTGTCCGCAACAGTCTGCTTCGGCAGTCATCAATTATCAGGAGATCAGTCAGATGAACGAACCAGTCGATCTTAAAAGGCGGAGACTCGTGCAATTGACCGGCTTGAGTGCCGTCGCCGCAACATTCCCGCAGTTTCTGTTTGCAGCAACCGCCACCAGCCCCCCTCACCAGGCCTCATTCGATTTCCATCCGGATGTCGATCTCGAACTGACCGCACGGCCGGCCTATTTTCCGATTCTTTCAGGCCCGAGGACCAACGTCTGGAAATTCTACGGAAAGCTGTTGAAAGGGCCTGAAGGCAGTGTCCAAGAGATCCCCGGTAGTTTTTTAGGGCCGATATTGCGGCTGAAAAAAGGGCAGAAGGTGCGGATCCGCTTCCACAACGAGGTGCCGGCGGAAAGCGTCGTGCACTGGCATGGTCTGCACGTACCGGCGGAAATGGATGGCCATCCTAAGTATGCCATCAAACAGGGCGAAACCTTCGTTTATGAATTCGAGATCATGAACCGCGCCGGTCCCTACTGGTATCACCCGCATCCGCATTGGGTCACTGCCCGGCAGGTCTATTCCGGCCTTGCCGGCCTGATGCTGGTAACCGATGAGGAAGAACAGGCTTTGAATCTCCCGTCCGGTGACTATGACGTCCCAATCGTTCTGCAGGACCGCACATTCGACAGCCGCAATCAGCTCAGTTATTCCGACCATATGATGACACGGATGCGGGGCTTTCTCGGTGATCAGATCCTCATCAACGGCCAGGCCGGCTTCACTCTTCCCGTTGCCACCCGCGCCTATCGGCTTCGGCTGCTCAACGGGTCCAATTCCCGAATCTACAAGTTGGGATGGGATGACGGCACCGCTCTCACAGTGATCGGAAACGATGGCGGTCTGTTGCAAAAACCGGAAACCCGGCCATATATCATGCTCGCTCCCGGTGAGCGGGTCGATCTGTGGGTGAACTTCAAGGGACGCCAGGTTGGTTCAGAACTGGTGATGCGCAGCCTTCCTTTCACTGTATCGATGCACGGCGGGATGATGGGAGGCGGCGGCATGATGCGGGGAGGCGAACGCGGAGGCATGATGGGCGGCGGCATGGGAGGCGGTATGATGCGCGGGGGCGGACGCGGTGGCATGGGAGGCGGCATGACGGGCAGAGGCGGACGCGGCGGCATGATGGAAGGCGGCATGATGTCGGGATCGGCAATCCCGCTTGGCAGCGACTATCCGGTATTGAAAGTCCGGATCCTGCGTGAAGAAAGCGATGACAGTGCGTTGCCGCAGAGATTGTCTTCCATCACCCGCTATCGATTGAAGGATGCCGTGAATTCGGAACAGCCAAAGACCATCACATTGTCGATGCGCCGCATGTCCGCTTTGCTGAATGGCCGCTCATACAAAATGAATGATGTGGCGCCCGACGAGATCATGGCACTGAACTCCCTTCAATTGATCGAATTCGACAACGGATTCGAAGGCGGGCATGGGATGATGATGATGCCCCATCCTATGCACATCCATGGACTTCAGTTTCAAATCGTCAAACGGTCAATCAAGCCGGGGTTCGAAAAGGCCTATCAATCGGTTTCCGAGGGATTTGTGGACGAAGGCTGGAAAGATGTCGCACTGGTGATGCCCGGCGAAAAGGTGACTCTATTGAAGCGGTTCGATGATTTCAAGGGCTCGTTCATGTATCACTGCCACAATCTCGAGCATGAGGATCTGGGTATGATGCGTGACTTTCTGGTGCGTTGATCGTGTCGGGCGATCTGGCCGTTAGGGTCGGCAAACGTGTGAGGCCGTGCGTCATGAAATTTGGTATCATTGATGGTCGTTGAATGGCATCTCATCGACTGACACAACGGCCTCGTCGTATAACCAACACGGCAATCAGCCTTTTTGGCGGCACAATCTAATGTACTTTGGAGAATTCATAATGAAAGCAACAAGATGGCAAGTGACCTGTTTGATCCTCGGTCTGGTCTTCCTTGGGGGCGGCGTCGCCGCCGAACCGCAGTCCCAAAAGGCGGCTGCCGGCGCGAAACAGGAGATGAAGCAACACAAAATGCAAAAAATGCATGGCCGCATGAAGCACCACATGAAAAGCTACGCGGATGTGGTCATCAAACAGGCCGAGGCGCTCGGTCTGACCGACGAGCAGCTTGGTAAAATCGTGCGCATCCGGATGGCTGAAAAAAAGAGCCGCAAAGAACTCATGGCAAAGCTCCACAAGAGCATGAAGAAGGCACTCGATGGGTTGCGGAATCCAGCGGTCGATGATGCCGAGATCCGCAAAACCGGAGCCGCACACGCGGCCGATTTCGATGTTCTAATCGATGCAGCGCTGAAAGCACGTGAAAAAATCAATGCCGTATTGACGCCGGAGCAGAGAACCAAGCTGAAAGCAATGAAACATTCAATGGGTGACAAGGACGCAGGGAAACAATAGCTGGGCGAGCGAAGCCTTGAAGCTCGGTACGGATCCGCCAATGGTCCGACGCTTCTGCTCACACAACCCCCTTTTCTTCTGCGCCCGTCCAGCGATCGGTATCGGTGCCCACGGAGGACCGTCAATGCCATTAGGTTAAGAGTCAACGTCGATTGTAGGGCGGATGCCCGCAGGGCGATCCGCCATCGTACACCGCGCCATGGCGGAACCGCTTCGCGTTCCGCTCTACACTCGAAGCTGCTAACTTAATATCGGTAACCGGAGGCCTGTGGCAACCACAGGCCGATTGTCTCAATTCGGCATCAACGCTGATGGTTTCGTTTTTGCACAGTCCGTGCGCCAGCTTTTCTTTTTTGAACCGGGCAGTAATGATATAGTCTCTCTTTATCGACACGGTTGCTTCGTGACGCAATACAAGAGAGTCATTATGGATCTAGCACAGGCCATCGGTTTAGACGAGTCCGGACAAAATCTCGAGCTGGAGCGGCGGAAACTCCATCTGTACATCAATCTCAAGCTGGCCTCCTGCGGTCAGCCGACCTGCAGTCATGATGAATCCGCCGGTTTTATGGCAACGGCGCACGATATGTTGCGCAGTTATCTGGAAAAGAGCCGGCAATTATCATCCAGCCATTATCCATCCGATCAGCGCATTCAGAGTTTTTTAGAGACGTATTTGTCTGATGTGGAGATCGACCTTCCCAGCCTGCCGACCATGACGTTCGAACTCGACCGCCATGGCATCGCACGGGAGCTTTCATTGCCGATGGGCGAGGATGCCTTTCACTCCGATGTTGTTTCCAGTTTTCGCGTGAGACAGGGTGTACTCCATAATCCCGCGAATGACCGGCGCACCACCAAAGGGTCGTTTCATATCGCCGAAGGCGGATTGCCCATACCGGGCGATAAAAAAGAGGTGCCCAAGATCACCTTCGCGCTGATGCTGGAAGCTGCACTCACTCCTCCCGAGGATTTGTTGATCGTACCTTTTTGCGCCAACGAGCCGGACCCGGCAAAAATGTTCGTTTCGTTGTTGCTGCGTCCGGTCGTCTGCCCTGAAATTCCCGGAGTAGAAGCGGAAAAGAGCATGGAAATACGTTTTTTTGCACCGTCCAGCCTGGTCAGCAACCTGGACTTCGTCGAGAGCATTTTCGGCAACGGCGGCAACCCGGCTCTGCCTGAATTCGATGCAGCGCTGGACGTGGATCACTGGACCGGCCACACCGGCTGCGTCATTCTGGCCCCGCATCTCGTTCATCTGACGAAAAAGGAGCTCGGTCTGCCCCACTGGAAAGATGCCGGTCAACGCCAGCGGGATGACGGCATGTGCTGGCACGAACCCGATGAACGCTACAACGATGGCCAGGCCTTCAAGCTGACGGCCCGCGATGCTACCGGCGTCATCGTCACTCTGATCGCCGACAACTATTACGGTTACTGCAAAAAAGAGGTAAAAACCCAGCTCAGCTATGCCGCCAACCTCTTCGGCCTTGCCGAAGAGGAGCATGCAGGCGGTGCGCTGGCCTTCGCCCGGCGCACGCACGGCGACGAATTCGGCGCCGACGATTTCATTCGGGGCGCCAAAAACGACTTCGACGACATGCTGTCGCGTTACGGCGAGCTGATGGAGATAAAACCCGAAGGTTATGCGATCGACGAAAAATTTCCCGATATCATTTATTTGCCTCAAGATATTCGCATGAATCTGAATGCGCAAACGATCCGTTGGGAAAAGGATGGGGTGAACCACAGCATCCGTCTGCAGCCCGGAAAAATCTATATGCAACCCAATGGCTACAAGGTGGAGATGCTGAAACATCCGGGCGCACCCTCCTGGCGGTTGGTCGGTACCGACCCTGAAGGCACCTTCTGCCACAAACCGAGCACGGTCTCCGGCGGCGGCAAGTCGGAAATATCGAAATCGATCGAGGACGCGGTGCTTTATAATCCACTTTTCGTCAGCGACCTGCACCAGGATCTGGACCGAGTGCAGAAGATTTTCGAGAAAGACTACACAGGGCGATTCAAACCGGGTTTCGAACATGAGGACCGCAACCCTGAACGCAAACTGCTGAGCCCTGAGCGCAGCCTGGGGTCCGTCATAAAGCTGTTGACGCCCTCCTCCAGCTACACCGATGAATTCAACGCCTGGCTAAGGTCGATTCCACCGTTCATCCTGGCGCAGGCTTTTCTGATCAAACGCTTCTACCGATCCGAATGGGGCGATCGCTGGCGCAATCATCTGTCGGTCGATGTCGTCGACGGCGCTCCCGGCCATGAACTCAAGCTGTTCGACCGCAAGATCATTGCATCCTATCTGCGGGTCGGCTTCAACCAGGAAGGCGGCTGGCGCACCTTCAAGGTGCGACAGGATTATTTCGCCGCAGAAAAGATTCAGATGGAAGACGATATCAGCGCTTCGGTCGTCGTACCGCTCGCGCCGATCGCCGAATATTGTGCGGATCGCGGTTACCAAAACAGCATCAAGTTAATCAATAACTGCGAATACCGCCTGTTTCAGCGGCCGGACGACGCCATTATTCCGGGTTACGATAAGCAGACCGAACTCAACCTGGCAAAGCCCGGCAATTTTCTAGCCAACTACGAACCGCTCGATCCCGCAAAATTAGCCGCGGTGGTGGAAGATGTGCAGGCCTTTTCGAGACTGACCGAATCGATGCGCACGCTGCTGAGCAATGCCCACCGAGAGAAAAAAGGCTACGTGGCATCGTCCGCCCACCCGCGGCTGGTGGGCGGCAAACCCTCAAAAAACCCCCGCTATCTGGAGACCCGGGCCGATCTGGTCAGTCCGATACGCAAATATGCTGCTGACATGGGCACACGCCTGCATCGCAGGATTCCACTCGGCAAACCGGTCTGTCATCCGGTCGACGCGGTGCTGGCCGGGCGGCGGAACAATCCTCCGGAACCCGGCATCCGAACGCTGGCGGTCTACAACCCCATCCATTACCAGGAACTGCCGGAACTGTTCATGGACTTCATCTGTTCGCTCACCGGGAAATCGCCCTCCACCACCGGTGCAGGCAGTGAAGGTGCGCTCACCAAAGGGCCGTTCAATGCGCTGAGAGCCACAGTGGATCTGAACAATGCTCTGGTATCCTTTATACTGACAGGCTATCCCGGCTTTTCCAGCTCGGCCGGTTTCATCGGCCCGAACATGCGTGTGGATCATGATATCAGCCTGTTGATTCCCGAGATCTGGACCCGCCTGACGCCGCATGAACGTCATCCCGATTATCTGATCGAGCACGGTTATCTCGAACGGCTCGACGACTTCTGGCGCGACGGTCGGCAGGTGCTGGCCAGCCGGCTCGGCTATCGGATTACCGAACATTTCGTTCATGACTTTATGGGAAAAATCTTCGATAATCCGGCCGCCGTTTTTACCGATGAAATTCTCAAACCCGAGCGCCAGGATCTCGGTGTATTCGTTGACGGCATCGACAATATCGTCGATACTCAACAGCGGGTAGCTCAACAATATCTCGACGACGGCAGTGTGAACAGTGCCTGCCCGCCTTTACAGTCTCTGATACACATTATGGCCAGCGGAAATTATCAGGGTAAGGATGCGCATCACGCCGACATTCGCGGCATGTTCACCCGCGATCATCTGCTGGCGTCCGATTGGTACCGGGAACGTCTTGAAATAAAGCAGAAGCGCGATGCTGCCCTGTGGCAGCGGCATGTTCGGAGCCTCGAGCAATTTCTGCAACGAACCAGCCATGCCGAGGAAGCCAAACGCATGGGTATTGACAAGCGGCTGCTGCATGCGCGCAAGAAACTCGAGACGGTTCAAGGTTCCGGATATCGTGAGTTTCTGGTGGGTACGATCGGGGCCGATCCGTTGCGGCCACCCAGAAACATGGCATGAATCGGCTGACCACACGAATTGGGGATGACATGATTACGGAAAAAACAGTTTTTTTTCTTCTGCTTGCAGCGCTTTGTGCCGGCGCATCCGGCGGGATCGTCCACGCCGCAGGAGATCCTGATGCCGGCAAGCAGGTATTTCAGGCGTGCGCTCGATGTCACGGGCCAGCCCTTGCCGCGGAGGCCAACCGACAACAACCTGTTCCCAGGCTGGGCGGCCAACATGCCACGTATCTCTTATCGTCCCTCGATGCCTATGCCGGCGGGAAGAGAAAGCACGCCGAAATGGAACGCATCGCCGGCTCGCTGTCGCAGCAGGAGAAGGAAGATATTGCGGCCTATCTCGCTCAATTCGAACTGAAGCAGTTTCCAATCCCGGGGTCCGGCGATGCGCCTGCCGCTATCGCCACGATCATCGAAAATTGCCGAGTATGCCACGGCGTCGGGGGCAACAGTTTCGTTCCGGATTATCCCCGGATTAACGGCCAGGACGAACAGTATCTCCTCGAGGCATTGAAAAGTTACCAAAACGGCGCGCGAACCAACGCCACGATGGTTTATGTCGTAAAAAATCTGACGGAGCAGGAATTACGTGACATTGCCGCCTATTATGCAGGTCAAAAAGGCGGCCTGACTGCCATAAACAAATAGAGGGAAGTATTCCACTCACGCAACGAGCGTCAGCCCGCCAAACCCGCACGCATCATTTTCGGATCGCGGCATGGGTCGGCGCGTCGAAAGCGTTTCGTCGCTACTCATCCTAGGAGGCTGTCCGAGAATAGCAATTTTTTCCAAAATCAAGGCTTGCGAAAAAAATTACCGCAGGCATATGGTTGATATTCCGAGGATAATTTTTTGACCATAACGCAGAATTTGGGAAAAAGGGCATTCTCGGACAGCATCCTATAT
>DEII01000174.1 GCA_002352385.1 Methylococcaceae bacterium UBA2778
TTCAAACTCATGGCTGGTGGCATAGGGTCTCTTGGAGCAACGCTTCTTAAGTTTGCCGGCGCACCAATAAAGGCTGTACTTGTTGGCATACGCGCGATTGGTATCGCCATCATTGCGAATCCTATAGGGTTGTTGATTACAGGAATTATTCTCGTCGGAGCATTGATTTTTAAGCATTGGGAGCCGATCAAGGCTTTCCTGAGTGGCTTTTGGGATAAGTTTAAAGAAAAAATGGGTCCGCTAGCACCTGCAATTGAATGGATAGGGAATAAAGTCGGTGACTTGTTTAACTGGTTTAGTGATTTGTTAGCGCCGGTTGATGCTAGCTCAGAAAAAATACAGGAATTTAAAAACATCGGTGAAGCAGTAGGCGAAGCCGTAGGTGGATCCATTGCATTTGTGATTGAACAAGTGGAATCACTGTTTAACTGGCTATCGAGTGTTGCTAATGCTATTGGATCATTATTCAACACATCAGGTGGCGTCGTATCAAACACCCCCGCCGCCGCAGCTATTGGAGGCCGCAATCGCAAATCGAATGTCGTTGATCTTGATGGTGTCAGAAAACGTACTGGCGATCTATCCAAAGGGCAAACGGTCAACAATAATCAAAAAACTGATGTGAAAATTACTGTTAACCAGCAGCCAGGTGAAGATGGCGCTGCGCTTGCTAAGCGTGTCAGCAGCCAAGTTCGCGGCGGACGCAATAAACGTAATGCATTGCATGACGAGGCCGCCTAATGGCCGCAGAGGTAATGATTCAAATAGGATCATTCCAATTTTCTATCGATACTGCCGCCTATCAAAGTCTGCAGCGCGCAAAAGGTTATCGCTGGGTGGCTCAGGACAGGATCAACAGACGGCCTGCGCAACAATTTGTGGGGCTTGGCAGCGAGTCAATAAGCCTGGCCGGCATCATCTATCCAGGCGTTTTTGGCACGCTTGATCAGATATCGAAAATGCGCGAGGTTGCAGATACTGGTGAGCCACTGAACTTGGTGGTATCACCAAACGGCAATACCGGCGAAATCCTTGGGTTATGGGTGATCCTATCCATATCAGAGACTAACACTATTTTTATTGCAGGCGGTGTGCCTCGCAAGATTGAATTCACCATGGAGATTGCGCATTATGGAGATGATTCTGACAGCAGCAGCGCATCACCTGTATTTGGTGAATCACTCAATGATTCGTTTGCATCGATTTTGAGAATATTTTCGTGAAGTACAGAACTCGTCAGGATGATGTTTTAGACGATATCTGCAAGCGTTTTTATGGCAGAGAATCAGCGGCGATCGATGTCTTAATTGCGAATCCAGGGTTGGCGGATCGCGGGCCCATCTATCCATCTGGTGTCGTATTTGATCTGCCTGATCTGCCGCCTGTGGAGGATGAAAAAAATATCGTCAGGCTTTGGGACTGACGGATGACGGATGACGCCTGATTTCAAAATAACGGCTAACGATGCCGATATTACTGACGCGATCAAGCAAAGGCTGATAAGCCTGTCTGTGACAGATCATTCAGGCGGCGAGTCTGACACGGCAACAATCACACTGGATGATCGTCCGCCATCGATATCGCTGCCGCCGACACGTGCTGAATTAAAAATATCGATCGGCTATGTTAGCGGCAAATTAGCTGACATGGGGCTGTTCATTGTTGATGAGATCGCATTGTCAGGTCCACCGTCAACGTTAGTCATCAGCGCAAAAGGTGCCAATTTTTCTGACGGTGACAGCAGTAAAAAAGGGATCAAAAATTCGTTGAAATCGACGAAAACACGTCCGTGGGATGACGTGACGATTTCTGATATTGTCGAGACGATAGCCAATGATTCAGGTTACACGGCACGCGTCGGCAGTCAATTCGCGGATACGAAAATTATTCATATCGATCAATCGTCAGAAAGCGACATGCACTTTTTGACGCGGGTTGCCAAACAATATGGCGCGTTGTTCAAGCCTGCCGGCGGTTTTTTATCATTCGTTTCGCGTGGCGAAGGCAAAAGTGGGAGCGGAAAATCATTGCCATCACTATCGTTGTCGCCGAATGATATAACAACGTGGAACGTGACGCTTGTTGACAGGCCGAAATATGAGGCAGTTGGTGCCATGTATCACGATAATGATACTGGCAAGCGTGTCACGGTCGGTGGTGGCAAAGACAAAACGGTAAAAGTTCAGACGAAAATCTATCCGACAAAAGAAGAAGCCGAAGCCGCAGTCAAAGCGAAAGAGAAGGATCTGGAAGAAGAGAAAGACACGTGTTCGATTACGATGCCAGGCAATCCGAATGTGTTTGCGGAATCGCCTGTCACGCTGTCAGGGTTTAGAGATGGCGTGAATGCTGAATGGATTGCTGATAGCGTCACGCAAAATATAGACAGCACTAGCGCGTTTGCTACGTCGATTGAGTTGAAGAAGAAAATGGCTTAGCCTCTTAATGCCAAACATTCCAGCGCAAACTGCACCGCATACGGCGCTTCCCTAGCCGATGCAGCCGCTCGAGGCGCAGTATATTGATGCAGCAGGCGACGCGATAATCCGATCCGGCGCGCGACCTCAGCGACCGATAACCCGCTGTCCTCAATAAGGCCTTTAAGATAAGCCGGGTTCGGATTATGCCGGTCGGCATTAGGTGCCGTCTGTTTTTGCATCAATTCGCCGCAATTGTTCAGGGACCAGTTTAAATACCTCGCCGGGCGCAACCAGGTCACCCCCATCGGGGTTGTCTACCGCGTATCGGATCATTTCCCGGGCAGCGAACGCCGCTGCCGCCTCCTCATCCAAGCCAGCCCGCGCCATCCGATACCCTCCGCCATAGCGACCACTGGCCGTAGCGACGTAGCCACGGCCCTTTTTTTCGATAATCACGGTTGATCTCATTTCTATTCTCCCCGGACTCGCCCCGGTTTAGCGCCAGGCCCGCAATGATGCAGGCCTGGAATTTATTATTGCCGACCAGCATGCAACGCGAACTTGGCGCGGATCAGCGTAATTACTGCGCCCGGCCCTTCCCATCCTGCCGGGTGAGATGATTCGGCATGCTGAAGCACGTCGTTGATGATTTTTTCGGCTTCGCCTTCTGACATTGAAAATGTCGATGCCAAATTTTTAAGCGCTTCAGGATTTTCCAGCATTCTCTCACGGATTCCTGCTATTTGTTCTTTTGTGATCATTTTTCTATTTCCCCGGATTCGCCCCGGTTTAGCGTCCAACCGATCCCCGGTTGGTTAGGGTGGCGGATTTCCCCCTAACCACAGCTACAGTATAGCGTACAATGTACGCTATTGCAAGTGTTTTTTCATTATTTTTTTGCTAATCCTCACTAGCGAATCGAATTAGAAATCCGCCATAATCGCCATTGTGCTCGTTGTGGCTTGTCATTGTAAATGTGCCGCAATCAGTTTGTACTTCGAGGAATTGGATTTCGTGATAACCGTATTCCTCGGAAATGTTAGGCGCATCTTTGATTTCAGCGCCTAACAGCTTCGACCCAACGTAGCTGGACAAGTCATCGTCTGTGCGCATGTAACGGTTCTCGCAGCAGGACTGACCATCATCGTAAATCCTCATGCTACTCCCATCGGAAAAGCCGAAATTAAGCATTCCAATCATCACACCAATGCCGAGGTGTTTCGTATTGTTAGTCATCGGATTCAACAACTGTCGCCTGCACCGTCATCTCTTTCGGGATCGGTAATTCTGCTTCGAGCCAATATTTAGCCTCATTCCCACCAAAATCATCAATACAATTTTCCATTGCCTCTTCAACAGGTTCTCCATTCCGATCGCTCCATCCCGACGCCATCCACCCGCCTTCCGGATCAACTGCCACAGCCACTTTAATTTTTACTGTTTTCATTGTTTGCTCCTACCTTTGACACGCTCCACCCGCAGTATCCACATTTCTCCACATTTACCAACCGACCAGGCCCTCCCACAGACAAAGTTACGATAGAGTTTCCGGGGAAATCTGGAATCCCTGTATAGGTATTTTCTAAGGCCACTCCATCCTTCATGAGGCCGTTACATTTTTTACAGGTGGAGGTATTCATGTTGGCAATTCTATGTTTGGATTAAGCGCTTGGAAAGCAACCAGCCTGGCTTCGATCAAGCTATCAGCGCTTTGGATCAACCTAAGCGCTTCCTGGTATCGTTCTACGGTGTCCAGTGCTTCGCGCAGAGAGCTCATTTCCATTTCAAGCCCAGGCCCATAAGATGTCTGGATCGTGCGTTCTTTGATTATTTCTCGTGCGAATTTGATGTCGTCAGGGTGCATTTTACGGCTTTCATTTTATTTAGAATTGATCAAACCAGCTTCTTATAACTTGCTTGAATTCATCGCATACACCAGGATCATCAAGAGCAGCGGAAAGCCATTCGCCAATTGCTGCGTCAGGCTGATCCATTGTTTTGATGCGTCTCATGTTCCATATTTCCGCTGCTTCCTGTTCACTCTCGAACATCCCAATCCATTCTGGCGGAATTTTCCATTGTACTAACCCAATGACTGCGCCACATCCTCCGTCATCTTTGCAGTGCGCGACGTAGCCACGCCCTGCTGGCTCGATGATTTCTGATTCGTTTCCACAGAACGGGCACGGCAGCAACTTTGGTTGTATTTTTTCTGTCATAATTGTTTCCTGATGTTGACGGCCGGCCTTGCAGCCGACCCGGAAGCCTCGGGTTCTGTTCCCCTTTCTGCCTGCTTCTACCATTCAGGGACCGGCTGCTTATACCCACCGGAAAGATACATTAGTTGTTTTAGTTGAAGTTGATTGGCCGCTTCTAACGGCTAAATTTACATGGTCCTATCCTCCGCGTTGTTGGCGTCATGGTCTCTTCTCTTGTCTTAGTAATCTGTCTATCTCCGCAGCGATCAATGCGCCAGCTTTCACCAACAAATCAAGTCGTTCTTCGCTGGTATACGTTTCCGGGTTCGGCGGCACATTTCTTGGGTTTTCATGCCGTTCGCCGCACCTGTATCGCTTATCACACGCAGCACTCCATGATCCTGGCCATGGATCGCAAAACCCAAAACCCCAAGAATACCTATGTGATTCGAACAGAGGCACGGGTGCCGCATAACACACTGCGGCGAATGCGAGCGCTCCGTCTACGTGCAGATCGTCATGCTCCGGCGTCCATCCTTTCTTTTCAATCTGCCGACGGCGCTCGGTGGCTATCCTGTCAATTCCTGCCAGATGTTTGTTTTTTGCTGCCATTCTCTGCTCCTGGATTTGCATTAATAGCCGACCTTTTGCCCGACCAAGTTGTTCATGCTGTTTTCTCTTTTTTCATCCCTTTGATCTGCCCTAGCTCGCCTTTGGCACGTTCGAGTTGCAGGCGCAAGTTTTCCACCTTTTGTTGGGCCTTCTCGACAAGAAAAGCGTGCGCGTCTTCCCAGGTGTCAAACCAGTTTTGATCGGTTGATCTTTTGTTCTCGGATCTTTCCGAGTCTTTACCTCTCCAGCTACTAATGAACCAAATCCGATGCTTTGTTTCACGCACGACTTTTCTCGCTTCGATTTCGCCGTAAGCGACTCTGAATTTATTCATTTGGTTCTCTTGGCTGTCTGTCATTTTTGCCTCCTTCGCATTACGCGAGATTTACGCGACTTGGTTATGATAGTATGTGATCGGCTGTGACTTGCGCAGGCAGGCCGAAAATTGTTAAAATTAAATATATCAAGCACTTACGCTGCGATGGTGGCACCTATTATGCGATGTCCGTCCATCAACTGGCGCAAGCGGTGAAACAGCGCTACCTGCGGACGGTGGCCATGGGGCGATAGAGTGGCAGGAATACGATGAATATGATGAGCGAACAGCCGAAAACCCAGAACATGGCTTTGTACTGTGATTTCGAGAACATTGCGCTTGGCGTGCGCGACGCCAAATATGCGGCATTCGATATTCAGAAGGTCCTGGAGCGCCTGCTGCTAAAGGGAAATATCGTTGTCAAAAAGGCCTATTGCGACTGGGACCGTTACAAGGAATTCAAGGCGACCATGCATGAGGCCGCCTTCGAACTGATCGAGATTCCCCATGTCCGTCAATCCGGCAAGAACTCGGCTGACATCCGCATGGTCGTCGATGCCTTGGACCTGTGCTATACCAAATCGCACGTCGACACCTTCGTCATCATCAGCGGCGACTCCGACTTTTCGGCGCTGGTCAGCAAATTACGGGAAAACAATAAGGTGGTGATCGGTGTCGGAGTGAAAAATTCCACATCAGATTTGTTGATTGCCAATTGCGACGAGTTCATTTTTTACGACGATTTGGTGCGGGACAGCGAAAAGCAGCGAAGGAAAAAAACGAAAGCCGGCAGCGTGAAGAATGGGCGCAAGGTGCCCGGCCAGGCGGACGAGGAACAGAGGAAGCAGCAAGCTTTGGATCTGATCGTGGAAACGGTCGAAGACCTCTTTGAAGAGCGCGGCGAGGAAGAAAAGGTGTGGGGGTCGATGGTCAAGCAGGCTTTGAAGCGCCGCAAGCCGGGATTCAGCGAGGTCTATCACGGTTTTCGCACCTTTGGGAAACTGCTGGAAGAGGCTCAGGCGCGCAAGTTGTTGGAACTGGAGCATGACGAGAAATCCGGTGGGTATATCATTAAAAGCTTTGCCTAGGAGGCTGTCCGAGA
>DEII01000149.1:0-7809 GCA_002352385.1 Methylococcaceae bacterium UBA2778
AGAGACACCGGACGCGAATCTTTCGGGTGGAATGCGTCAATTGAACGGCGTCTATACCCAGTATGCCAATCGCACCCATCGACGGGTTGGTCACCTCTTTCAGGGGCGTTTCAAAGGGATTCTAGTGGAAAGAGAGGGCTACCTTCTTGAGTTGGCTCGGTATGTCGTTCTTAATCCGGTTCGTGCAGGGATGGTGAGTCAGCCGGAGGAGTGGCCGTGGAGCAGTTACCGGGGGACGTTGGGGATTGAAAGAGCGCCGGGGTTTCTTGCCACCGACGCGTTGTTAGTCTCGTTTGGTAGTGACCGGCAACAAGCGGTTTCTGCATATCGGCGATTTGTTGCCGAAGGTCTGGAGGTTACCAGCCCGTGGAACGAATTAAAAAACCAAGTCTACCTGGGTTCGGATGGCTTTGTGGCACGGATACAGGCGCTGATTGATCCGAACCGTCCCCTTCGGGAGGTGCCACTGAAGCAACGGAGATCCATAGCAAAACCGCTGGAGTATTTTTCGACGCAATATCTCAACCGAGATGAGGCGATTGCGGCGGCGTACGGCACTGGGGCGTATACTATGCAGGCGATCGCCGACTATTTCGACATCGGGCGCATGACAGTCAGTCGGGCCGTCAGGCGGTTTGAAGTCAAAGGCACGGAGGATGAGAAATGGGAGACCTGACCCCTCGCCTGTTTGACCCCTCGCCTGCCTTGACCCCTCGCCTGCCTGCAATGCCCAATGCTGTTGCCTTAAGCCCTCTCCAGCGGGAAAGCGGGTGAGAGGGCAACAACAAGGAACGCAGCGATTTGAATGCTCTCATCCCGTCCTTCTCCCGGAGGGAGAGGGAGTTTCCCCCATTCTGCTTCAACAGCATCGGGATGAACGACGACCATCCAGAGGGCTTGTCCAGGTGTAGTCGAAGACTATCAAATGCCGACAACCTCAACCGGTCTCATGCCGGAACCGCTCCGCAATCATGCCGGCAATTTTTCCCGCAGCTTGAGAAACCGCTGATAGCGGTCGCGGCTGATGATTCTTTGGTCGACAGCTGCTCGAACCGCGCAGCCTTTGTCGTTGACATGCCGGCAGTTGTGGAATCGGCAGTGTTCGATGTGCTCTTTGAATTCCCGGAAGCCTTCGGCCAGCGCCTGCTCGGAAATTTCGGCCAGCCCGAAGATGGCGACGCCGGGGCTGTCGATCAGATCGCCGCCGTCCGGCAGATGGTAAAGCGTTGCGGTGGTCGTGGTGTGCTTGCCGTGCCCGCTGCCGCGAGACAGCGCGGCGACGCGCAGCTCTTTGTCCGGCAGCAAAGCATTGGTCAAAGAGGACTTGCCGACCCCGGACTGGCCGGCAAGCATGCTTGTGTGGCCGGCCAATATTCCGCGCAGCTCGGTCAGCCCCTGGCCGGTTTTGGCGCTGATGTTCAGGATACGGTAACCCAGTGACCGGTAGACGGAAAGCTGCGGGGCGATTGTCTCTTTGCCGCAGCTCAAGTCGATTTTGTTGAAGATCAGTATCGGATTGATCGAATGACGCTCGCAGACCACCAGATACTGATCGATCAGCAGAAAATCGCAGGGTGGCCTAACCGAAAAAACGATGAGCAGCTGATCCAGATTCGCCGCCACGGGGCGGGTTTTGCCGTTGCGGCCAGGGCGCAGCAGAAGCGAGGTGCGCGGCAAAATCTGGACAACCCGCCCAAGATTCCCTTCGCAGGGTTCCCATAGCACCCAATCGCCTACCGCCGCGGTCGAAAGCCGCCGGCGTGTATGGCAGGCAATGACGTTACCGGTGGGTGTTTCGACCGCCAGAGATTTCCCTAAATGCAAAATCACCCGGCCTTTGAGGTGGGTGCTGGGGGCGGTGGATTCGTTGCGTTCCGGCTCGGCGTTCATGCTGTGACAGGGATCAGCGACCAGCAATCATGTGGGTCAATGTCGCAAGGACGAGCAAGCCTTTGGCGCGATAATGAGGCATTTTCGAGCCGCGCCTACCTCTCATGTCCAAGCAAACCGCTGGCCGTGGTGAGGGACAGCGGATCTGCGCATCACTCAGGAAGCCGCCGCGTCGATTTTCTTCGAGAGGTTGGCGATGCGTATCGCGGCGGGAGGGTGGCTGTAATGAAACGCGGAAAAGAGCGGGTCGGGCGTGAGTGTGCTGGCATTGTCGCGGTAAAGTTTGACCAGGGCGCTGATCATGGCGGCCGGATTGGCGAAAGCCGAGGCGAAATCGTCCGCTTCGAATTCGTGCTTGCGCTGAAATGCAGCGATGATCGGTTGCAGAAAAACGGTGAAAACGGGCGCGACAAGAATGAACAGAAGCAATGCAGCCGCACGGGAAGGTTCGGCAACACCGAGACTGCTGTAAAACCAGGACTGCTCGGCCAACCAGCCGAGGATCGCAAATCCGGCCAGGCTCATCAGCGACGTTGCGACCAACATCTTGGTCACATGCCTGCGTTTGAAATGGCCCAGTTCATGAGCCAACACCGCTTCCAGCTCTTCATATTCGAGCGATTCGATCAGGGTGTCGAAAAATACGATGCGTTTGTGGCTTCCGATCCCCGTAAAATAGGCATTGCCGTGCCCGGAACGGCGCGAACCGTCCATGACGAAGACGCCTTTGCTGCGAAATCCGCACCGTTCGAGCAAAGAGTGAATCCGCTTGTTCAGCTGTTCGTCGGCGAGCGGTGTGAACTTGTTGAACAACGGCGCGATGAGGGTCGGGAAGATCCAGCTCATCAATAGTGAAAACCCCACCAGGATCGCCCAGGCGAGCAGCCACCACCAGCTGCCGGTGCTTTCCATCACCCAAAGGATCAATGCCAGCAGCGGTGCGCCGATGATCAGCCCCAGCAACAGTTCCAGCGCTTCATCGACGAGAAACTGGCGGGGGGTGCTGCGGTTGAACCCGTATTGCTGCTCCAAAACAAATGTTTTATACAGGCTCAACGGCAGATCGATGATGTGGATGACCAGGAACACGGTCATGATCACGCAGATGCCGGTCAGCACGGAAGGCATTCCAAAGGGCGTCCAGAGTCCGGTAATTACATTTATACCGCCGCCTAGCGTAAAATACAGCAGAACGATGCAATCGAGTGCGCTTTCGATTTTCCCCAAGCGGCTTTTGGCGATCGTATAATCAGCAGCCTTTTGATGCGCTTCGAGCGAAATGGTCTCTTTGAAGGCGTCGGGCACCGCATTGCGATGAGCGCGCACGTGGTCGACCTGCCGACGCGACAGCCAGAATTGTATGGAATAGGCAATAATAACCGCGACAAGAAAAATATAAGTAAAAATATGCATTTGGATTTCGATGATGTTGTACCGACACGACGACGATTTAGGTAACAGATTAGCTGCTGCTGTGATCTCTGACAAGTTGAAATGTCATCATTTGCCCGCCTTAACGTTCAGCTCGTTCCGAGACCCAGCGAGAAACTTCACGGTTCTGATGGATGAACGGGCTGTCATCATTCCTTCCCCAGCCGAAATGATATGGCTGCCGAATCGGTGCCTGGAGGGGGGAGACCTACACTACAGTACAAGGAACATAAATGCCGCAAGACCCTCTTAACCTGATATGGATTGATCTGGAGATGACCGGGCTCGACACGCAGACCGATGCCATCATCGAAATTGCCACTCTGGTCACCGATCAGGGATTAAAGATCCTGGCCGAAGGGCCGGTGCTGGCGATTCATCAGAGCGAAGCCGTGCTCGAGACGATGGATTCGTGGAACCGAAAACATCATGGGGAATCGGGATTGATCGAACGGGTCAGGAACAGCGAGGTCACGGAGGCCGACGCCGAACGGCAGACGCTGGCGTTCCTGAAGCAATGGGTCCCGGCCAAGGAGTCGCCGATGTGCGGCAACAGTATCTGCCAGGACCGCAGGTTTCTTTACCGCTGCATGCCGAAGCTTGAAGCCTATTTTCATTATCGCAATTTGGACGTGTCGACAGTCAAAGAGCTGGCGAGGCGTTGGGCGCCGCGGCTGCTGGAAGGCTTCGACAAGGATTCCAGCCATCAGGCGCTGCAGGACATCAAAGAGTCGATCGCCGAGATGCGCTATTATCGCGCCCATTTTTTTCGCCATTGACGATGGCTGTTGTTTCTTGCTCCTTGCCGTGCGACATCCGTGCTCGATGCGGCAGCCGATCAGGCGCTTTGCACCTTGAGAAAAGCGGTATAATTTCCGGCGATATGCCTGACATCCCAACCTTTCATACAGCAATCATCCGGTATCGACAATGAAATCAACAATGAAGAAAAACTCGCTTCTTGCTCTCCTTTGGCTGTTGGCGGTTCCCTTGCTCTTTTCAGCGTGCACGGCAGATGGCGGCAAGCGAGGCTTGACGGCAGACGCGGCACCCGTCCTGCAGTCGATCCTGGAAAAGGGCGAAATCGTGGTGGGAACAGCCGGTGATATGCCGCCCCTGAACATGACGGTGAAATCGGGAAAGGTCGTTGGGCTCGAGCCGGAGCTGGCGGAATATATCGCCGATGCGATGGGGGTCAGACTCAAATTGAAGACCATGTCTTTTTCCGAATTGCTGCCTGCGCTTGAAGCAGGGCGCGTGGACATCATCATCTCAGGCATGACCATTACGCCGAAGAGAAATCTGAAAGTGGCGTTCGTCGGCCCCTATTTTCTTTCCGGCAAGTGCGTCCTCACGAAAGATAAAGCGTTGGCCGAGGCCGATGAGGCATCGGACATCAATCGTCCGGAGATCAAGCTCGCTGCATTGAAGGGTTCGACCAGCGCACTGTTCGTGGAAGAGCTGATTCCGAAGGCGCAGCTCGTTCCCGCAAAAAATTATGACCAGGCGGTCGATATGGTGCTCGACAATAAAGTCAATGCGTTGATCGGCGATTATCCGATCTGCGTGGTTTCGCTGCTGCGCTACCCGGATCGAGGCCTCACCTCCGTGGTTTCGCTGTTGACCCAGGAGCCGCTCGGCATCGCCTTGCCGGGCAATGATCCTCTGTTCGTCAACTGGATGAACAATTTTCTGCAAAACCTGCAGAGCAACGGCATATTGGATGATTTGAAAGAGTATTGGTTCGACAGCGGCCACTGGTTGAAGGAACTGCCGTAAAACGCCCTCGCAAAACATCAAAACATCGGCCGGGCAACTTTTTGTGACGGCCGGGTGGTAACGCTGAGAGAGCCCATCGATATGAAATTACCAACCAAAACGACTTCGAAGAGACCCTCCAAGCCGCGAGCTGGAAAAAAACCGGAACCGAATGTTCCATGCGAACCAGCGGTCGAAGACGCGCGAACGGGCCTGAGTGCGGCGACGCTCAAGCGGGCGTTTCGCAACCATCTTTTTTTTCATCAGGCAAAGTTCGATACCATTGCAACGCCGAACGATTATTACATGGCGCTGGCCTATACGGTGCGCGACCGGCTGCTGCAGCGCTGGATCAATACCGTTCAGACCTACCTGAAAAAAGAGGTGAAGGTGGTCGCTTATCTCTCCGCAGAATTTCTGGTCGGGCCGCACCTGTGCAACAATCTGATCAACCTCGGCATCTGCGACAAAGCGCGGGAGGCGCTCGCTGAGTGCGGACTCGATCTGGACGAAGTGCTGGAACAGGAGGAGGAGCCTGGTTTGGGAAACGGCGGTCTCGGGCGTCTGGCGGCCTGTTACATGGATTCGTTGTCGACCCTGGAGATCCCCGCCATCGGCTACGGCATCCGCTACGAATTCGGAATCTTCGATCAGATCATCGAGGATGGCTGGCAGGTGGAACTGACCGACAAGTGGCTGCTGCTGGGCAACCCTTGGGAGATCGCACGTCCGGAAAATGCCTTCTGCGTCAAGTTCGGCGGCCACACCGAACATTATCGGAACGAAGAGGGGCGCTTATGTGTGCGCTGGTTTCCCGATCACATCGTCAAGGGCATCCCCTACGATACCCCGATATCCGGCTACAAAGTCAACACGGTCAATATGATGCGGCTTTGGAAGGCGGAAGCACCGGAGTCCTTTGATTTTCAGGATTTCAATGTCGGTGATTACTACGGCGCTGTTGAAGAAAAAGTGGCGGCGGAAAATCTGACCAAAGTGCTTTATCCCAACGACGAGCCGGTGCAGGGCAAGGAACTGCGTTTGAAACAGCAATATTTCTTTGTCTCCTGTTCGCTGCAGGACATGATCCGTATTCATTTGATGGAAGAGGATGATCTGGACAATTTCTACAAAAACTTCGCCGTCCAGTTGAACGATACCCATCCCTCGGTGGGCGTTGCCGAACTGATGCGGCTGCTGCTGGACGAGCACCATATCGACTGGGATAGAGCTTGGGATATCACCACCCGGACCTTTGCCTATACCAATCATACACTGCTGCCCGAGGCTCTGGAGAGGTGGCCCGTGGAGCTGTTCGGTCGGCTGCTGCCAAGACCTCTGGAAATTATCTACGAAATCAATCGGCGGATGCTGGACGAGATCCGTATCCGGTACCCATATGATGATGCCAAACTGGCGCGCATGTCGCTGATCGATGAATCGGGGGGGCGGTTCGTAAGAATGGCGAACCTGGCCTGCACTGGCAGCCATGCGATCAACGGTGTCGCCAAGCTGCATACCGAACTGCTCAAGCAGCATACGCTGCACGATTTCTATGAGTACACGCCGGAAAAATTCAGCAACAAGACCAATGGCGTAACGCCGCGTCGCTGGGTCGTGGTGAGCAACATGAAGCTGGCCCGGCTGATCAAGCATACCATCGGCGACAAATGGATTACCGACCTGGAGGAACTCAGACAGCTTGAGGATTATGCTGATGATGCGGAGTTCCGGGCGCAGTGGCGGCAGATCAAATTGGACAACAAACGCGAACAGGCCAGGGCCTGGTGCGATTATTCGGGTGCCAAAACCGATCCTGAAGCATTGTGCGATGTTCTGGTGAAAAGGATCCATGAATACAAACGGCAGCATCTGAGCGTGCTGCACATCGTGACCCTGTACAACCGGATCAAACACAACCCGGGGATCGACATCATTCCGCGTACATTCGTCTTCGGCGGCAAGGCGGCGCCGGGCTATTTCATGGCCAAGCTGATGATCAAGCTGATCAATTCGGTCGCCGATGTCATCAATCACGACCCGGATGTCGACGGTCGCCTGAAGATCGTGTTCATCCCGAACTACAATGTCAAGACCGGTCAGCGGGTCTATCCGATCGCCGACCTCTCCGAGCAGATTTCCACTGCCGGCAAGGAAGCATCGGGGACCGGCAATATGAAATTCTCGATGAACGGCGCCTTGACCATCGGTACGCTGGATGGCGCCAATGTCGAAATCCGGGAACGGGTGGGCGCCGACAACTTCTTTCTGTTCGGGTTGACAGCCCCGGAAGTGATGGATCTCAAGGCCAAAGGCTATTCCCCCCGTGATTATTACTACGCCAATGCCGAAATGCGCGAGGCGATTGATCTCATCGGCTCAGGCTATTTCTCGCACGGTGACGCCGATCTATTCAGGCCGCTGGTCGATTCGCTGCTGGATCACGACGAATACCTGCTGCTGGCCGACTATCAATCGTATGTCGATTGTCAGGACCGTGTCGGCAGGGCATTCAGGAATCAAGAGCAGTGGACGCGTATGTCGATTCTCAATGTCGCCCGCATGGGTTACTTTTCGTCCGACCGCTCCATACGCGATTATTGTCGAGATATCTGGGATGTGAAACCGGTCCCGATCGTTCTGGAGCAGGGTCTTCCCGAGATCAACGGAAACAATGCAAACAACGAGTAAGGCCGGGAAGTCAGGCCTAGCCCGAATCTTTCACAAATT
>DEII01000149.1:7852-14589 GCA_002352385.1 Methylococcaceae bacterium UBA2778
TTCGGAAATTTCCTTGTGAAACCAATATACTGCGCGATATCGGCGCAAATTTATGAAATCTTCGAGCTAGAATGAAGCAATACGATATTCAACCCGGCTCAAGGTATCCGACCGGCGCGACGGCAGACGACGACGGCGTCAATTTCTGTATTTTCACCCGGCATGCCACGGAGGTGGAGCTGCTGCTTTATGAACGGCCCGACAGCGCCGATTTTTTCCAGGTTATTCGACTCGATCCGGAAATCAATCGAACCTTTTTTTTCTGGCATGTGTATATCGAACAGCTGCCCGCGGGCACGTGTTATACGTGGCGTGTCGACGGCCCCGGGGATACCCGTCGGACCGGCTTCCGCTTCAATCGGTCGATTGAACTGCTGGATCCGTGCGCGCGTGCCGTCACGGACGAATTATGGGACCGCGAGAGGGCGTGTCATGCGGATGGTCATCCGGTTCCGTCGATGCGGGCGTTCGTGGTCGGGGACGACGACTACGACTGGGAGGGTGATCGGTCCCTGGAGCGCGCTCCGGAGCAGGCGGTGATCTATGAAATGCATGTCGGCGGGTTTACCCGTCACCCCTCATCCGGCGTTGAGCACCGTGGCGCCTTTTCGGGCGTCATCGACAAGATTCCATACCTCAAGGAGCTGGGCATCACCGACGTCGAGCTGCTGCCGATCATGGCCTTCGATGAGCAGGATGTGCCGCAAGGCGTCCGCCAGCGGGGGTTGAAGAATTTTTGGGGCTACAGCACACACAGTTTTTTTTCCCCTCATCCCGGCTTCTGCGTCTCACCGAACAATGCGGGGCATCGCCGTGAATTCAGAGACATGGTGAAAGCGCTGCATAAAGCAGGCATCGGCGTGGTCCTGGATGTGGTATTCAACCATACGGCCGAAGGTGGCGCCGATGGTCCAACCATCAACTTCAAGGGATTGGGCAACGCCGGATTTTACCACCTCGATCCTGAAGACGGGCGTGTCTACCGGGATTATACCGGTTGCGGCAACACGGTGAACTGCAACCACCCACTGGTTGCCTGGTTCATAATCGAATGTCTGGAATACTGGGTGCGCGAGATGCACGTCGACGGCTTTCGCTTCGATCTGGCCAGCGTGCTGGCGCGCGGCGAAGACGGTCAGCCGATGTATCATGCACCGGTGGTGTGGAGCATCGAATTTTCCGACACGCTGACGCGTACCCGACTCATCGCCGAGGCTTGGGATGCGGGCGGGCTCTATCAGGTTGGCGGTTTTCCGGGTTTTCGCTGGGCCGAGTGGAACGGTCTCTACCGCGATACGATCCGCCGGTTCGTGAGGGGCGATCGGGGTTTGGTCGGTGCGGTCGCGACACGCATCGCCGGCAGCAGCGACCTCTACCAGCCGAACGGACGTCTGCCGACCTGCAGCACCAATTTCGTGACCTGTCATGACGGCTTCACGCTCTATGACCTGACCAGCTACGAGCGCAAGCGCAACGAAGCCAACGGCGAAGAGAACCGTGACGGCAGTGACGCCAATTACAGTTGGAACTGCGGGCATGAGGGCGAGACCGCCGATCCGGAGATTCTTTTTCTGCGCCGGAAGCAAGCAAAAAACCTGATGGCGATCCTGCTGCTGAGCCAGGGCGTACCGATGATTCTGGCCGGCGACGAGGTGCTGAGAACCCAGCACGGAAACAACAACGCCTATTGCCAGGACAATGAGATCGGCTGGTTCGATTGGACCCGGTGCGACCGATATCAGGACATGCTCCGCTTCGTCAAGCAGATGATCGCTTTCAGGAAACGCCATCCCAGCCTGAGGCGGAGACGGTTTTTGACCGGGACTAAACAGAATTCACGACAGATCATGGATGTTACTTGGCATGGGTTGGCGCTCGACAAGCCGCTGTGGGACGACCCCAAAGCTCAACTTCTCGCCTGTACACTGGGGGCGATGAGCGACGCGGAGGAGGATTTGCATATCATACTTAACATGTCAGAGCATACCGTTGAAATGCCGCTGCCGTCGATCGAGGACCACAGATGGCATCGGGCGGTCGATACCCACGCGCCGTCTCCGAACGATATCATCGAATCGGTCGATCAGTTGCCGTGTGACGGGGAGACTTGTCAGGTTCAGCCGCGCAGCATCGTGGTGCTGGAAAGCCGGTCCGGATAATGCTGGACGTGACGCCGTGAAATCTTTACGCGTGGAAAAGCCAAAGGGATCGAATATCGGGTCCTGCACTGTCGATTTGAGCCGCGCGGATGACGACACGCTGATGATCCGGCTCGCCGGTGCCTGGATCATCAAAAACAGACCGCCGAACGCCGAGGCCGTCACCGAGCGGCTGGACTCGGAATCTGGTATTCGGCGCGTCTGTTTCGACACGAACGCATTGACGGCCTGGGACAGCAGACTCCTGACATTTCTGATCAAGATCCACGATTACTCCGATGCGCATGAGATAGAGGTCGATCCACAGTGCCTGCCTGAAGGCGTGCGGGGCTTGCTTGAGCTGGCGCAGTCGGTGCCGGAGCGCAAGGGTGCGCATCGGAAGGGTGCGCACGAATCGATGCTGTCCCGCATCGGCAATCGATCACTGGCGCTCGGCCGCGAAATTGAGGAGAATTTCAGCTTTATGGGCGAAGCTTGTTTGAGCTTCGGTCGATTTTTTGTCGGCAAAGCCCGTTATCGCCGCTCCGATCTGTTGCTGATGATTCAGGAGTGCGGTCCGGCGGCCCTGCCGATCATCACCCTGATCAGTGTTTTGGTCGGGCTGATTCTGGCGTTCGTCGGTGCGGTTCAGCTGCAGATGTTCGGCGCTCAGATCTATGTCGCCAATCTGGTCGGCCTGGGTATGACCCGTGAGATGGGCGCCATGATGGCCGCGATCATCATGGCCGGGCGCACCGGTGCGGCGTTTGCCGCGCAGTTGGGCAGTATGCAGGTGAACGAGGAGATCGATGCCTTCAAAACCATGGGTATCCCGCCGATGGATTTTCTGGTTCTGCCGCGCATGTTGGCGCTGATTTTGATGATGCCGATGCTGAGCCTGTATGCCGATTTGATGGGGATACTGGGCGGACTGCTGGTTGGTGTCGGCATGCTGGATATTACCCTGCTGGAGTATTATCATCAGACCGAGGCGGCGATCGGAATGAATGACGTCTTGGGAGGGCTGTTCAAAAGTGTCGTGTTCGGTGTGCTGGTGGCACTGGCGGGTTGTCTGCGCGGCATGCAGTGCGGCCGAAGCTCTTCGGCGGTCGGGGACGCCGCCACGATGGCGGTGGTCACCGGCATCGTTTGGATCATCGTCTCGGATTCGATTTTGACGCTGATCTATAATGCCTTGGGGATCTGACCGATGCAGCCGGATGCGCATATTACGGTTCGTGATCTCACCATGGCTTACGGGGATTTTGTGATTCAGAAAGATCTCAACTTTACTATCAGCCGCGGTGATATTTTTATTATCATGGGCGGCAGCGGATGTGGCAAGAGCACCTTGCTGCGTCATTTGATCGGCCTGCTCCGTCCCGCGAAAGGCGAGATATATTATGAGCAACAGAATTTTTGGCAGTCGAGCCCGGCCGAACGCGACCGGCTCATAAGGCGGACCGGCGTGCTCTATCAGAGCGGCGCTTTATGGAGTTCGATGACGCTCGCTGAAAACGTGGCTTTGCCGCTGGGTGAATACACCGATCTGAGCGCTGACGAAATCCGGGATATCGTCTCCTTGAAACTGGCATTGGTTGGGCTGGCCGGGTTCGAAGCCTATTATCCTTCGGAAATCAGCGGCGGCATGCAAAAACGGGCCGGCCTGGCGCGCGCCATCGCGCTGGATCCGGAAATTCTGTTTTTCGACGAACCTTCGGCAGGACTGGATCCGGTGAGCGCCAAGCGATTGGACGACTTGATTTTGAGTTTGCGGGACAATCTGGGCGCCACCGTCGTCGTCGTGACGCACGAACTGGCCAGTCTGTTCGCGATCGGGACCAACTCGGTGTTTCTCGATGCGGAGAGCAGAACCATTATTGCAGGCGGCAATCCGAAACAGCTGCTGATCGAAACAACGAATCCGACGGTACGCGAATTTTTGACGCGGGGAGAATCGACGGTATGAATGTGGTAAACGATTCATGAGCAAACAGGCCAGTCCCGCTCTGATCGGCGGCTTCGTCGTCGGCGCGGTGGTTTTGCTCATTGCTGCAGTTCTTGTATTCAGCAGTTCCAGGTTCTTTACGCCGAAGGAGCGATTCGTCGTCTATTTCAGCGGCTCGCTCAACGGCCTCGCCATCGGTGCTCCCGTCAAGCTGAAAGGCGTTCAGGTTGGCACCGTGACCGGCATCGTCGTCGAATACGAGGGCGACAAGCTTGGCCTGATGACGCCGGTTTACTTCGAATTCGAACCGGAAAAACTGGCATCGGTCGGAACGCTGCGTGAACTTCCATTCGACGAGCGCATCAATGTGCTGATCAAGAAAGGTTTGAGAGCGCAGCTGGCGATGCAAAGCCTAGTCACCGGCCAGCTTTACATCGAATTGGCCTTTTTTCCCAACACACCGGTCAAATTGGTCAAGGTCGACCGCGAAGTCCCGGAAATCCCGGCGATTCCTTCCGACACGGAAGAGATCAAAAACACGATCAGTCATCTGGTGACCGAGATCCGACGCCTGCCGCTCGAGGAAATCTTCGCGACGCTGCTGGAAGCGGTAAAGAATATCAATAAGGTGACCGGCTCCGAGGATTTCCAGCACAGCGCACAGATCGCCAATGAGACTTTAGAGGCCGCCCACCGCTTGATCGCCCATATCGACAACAAGGTGGACCCGCTGGCCGCCAGTCTCGAATCCACGCTCGTCGACACCCGGAAGCTGATGCGCCGCGTCGACCGTCAAGTCGAACCGTTGTCCGCGAGTACCCAACAGGCCCTGGTTTCGGTTCAGACGGCAATGGAGCAGGCCGAGGCAGCGATGGCGAGCATGCAGAACATCACCGGCGAAACGTCGCCTGTCTATAACGATCTGTCCACCGCTTTGGGTGAAATCTCAAGGGCGGCCCGTTCTCTGCGCGTGCTCGCCGACTATCTGCAGCGCCATCCCGACTCGCTGCTGTACGGAAAAGGGGCTTCGAGAGGTCAGTAATGCTGAACGCAAGGCAAGAAAAAGTGATTGTCCTACTCCTCGTTTTACTGCTGCTGGCCGGCTGTTTCGGCGGCAGTCCGGCGACACGGTTTTATCTGCTCTCTACCATTCCGGAAGAGGGCCGGCGCCAGCCTGTACCCGCACGGGCCCCTGCCATCGGTGTCGGCCCGGTGCGTTTCCCAGACTATCTCGATCGGCCGGAGATCGCCACGGGCAGTAATCCGAATCAGTTGAAACTGAATGAATTTCATCAGTGGGCGGAACCGTTGAAAAACAATTTCGAACGGGTTCTCGGCGAAAACCTGGCACTGTTGATTCCAACCGATTCGGTCGTTTCATTTCCGTGGGAGCGGTCGACGCACATCGATTATCAAGTCACGTTGGACGTTATCCGTTTTATCGTCGATGAACACGACAACGCCGCGCTCATCGCCCGCTGGCGCATCGTCGATTGGAAAGACAGAAAAACGGTGACGCGCCGCAAATCGGATATCCAGGTGCCCGTTAACGGCAGCGGGTACGAAGCGATCGCTGCAGCGCAGAGCCGAACGCTGGCTCGGTTGAGTGAAGAGATTGCTGGGGCGATTCGGTTGCTTGCAGAATAGATGGACAGGTTCAACAGGGTTTCTCAGGACCGAACACTTGCACGATGAAATCCTGTTAATTCTGGCCAATCTTGTCCCTTTTCGCTTCCGATTCCACCGGATTCCATATCATATGGACTCCTCGCGGCTTGCAAGACAAATTTTGCTGTTCTAATGACTAACACAGAGGTCATGATTGCTGCCATATATTCGGTCTTTGCTAGGAGGCTGTCGGACTTATTGCTCCATCACCCGATGCTGGGGGTATTTTCTGCAGGTAGCTAATTGGATTTCTCTGGTATTAGCGGAAATCAGCCCCTGTTTTCACGGAACAAGCTGTTTCTGTCCACTTTGTTATCCATTTAGTGCTCGCATCCTCTTCAAATTCCATCCAATGCACACCAACGTCCACTCGCTTTGGACGGAATCCAGGCCGCGGAGCAGGAATTGTCTGAATCCCTGTACATGTTTGATGACTCCGAATACCGTTTCAACCGTGGATTTTCGTTTTGCGTAGAGCGCTTTTTCCGCCTTGGTGTTCATTCGATGCCTCATAGCTTCCACGGGGTTGGGGTCGTGAACGGGTTCATGAAGGATGGTTGATGAGTGACGGCTACAAAGTGTATCGGCAATTCCTCAAACGGCTAAGGTGTTGGGCGCATTTGCTGCGCAAGGCGCGTGGCTTGACCGAAAGCCTTGATAATCCAACGCAGGATTTTGGCAACAAGACGCTCGATTTGCTCCATACCCTGATGGATGCCGTCAAAGGTGCGCGTAAAAAACCACCCGATAAAGCGCTGTCTGAACTTTACCGAGAACAGTTGGGAGGCGTAAACAAACAACTGGCCGGTTTCATGTGATTTTATATTATATATTGTTGCACATGGTTTATAGCACTGCTATAGGTGCGGTATTCCAGGAACTTAAATGCCTTAGCGCAGCAGGGCCGGATGAAAAAGAAGAGGTCAGTTATTTATTTACGCTTCCTTGGATGATTACCGTCGCGCGTGTGAACGGGTAGAAGC
>DEII01000167.1:0-2073 GCA_002352385.1 Methylococcaceae bacterium UBA2778
CATAGGGGGGTGAACACTTACGTTGCCAGCGCCTTATGAGCTAATTCCAAACGTTGTTTCAATCGCCCCATCGGGTTCCCTCCTTTATTACACTGTCACGCAGCTTTTCTGGAGCTTGTGAAAGATCCACGACATCCACTTGATAGATGACATGACTCTGTTCAAGATCTTCTCGGATTTCTGCGAGCAGCCCAGCGGGTAAGCGTTTATGCGGAAGTATGGCAACATCGATATCGGAATATCGGCCTGCTGTCCCCTTTGCCGTGGACCCAAACCAATAAACATCTACTGAGTAGTCACGGAGGCGTGTGAGTACGATACGTCTTACTTGATCGATATCCCAGGTGCGTGCGGGAGAAGTCATTACAGGGGTTTTACGTTTTAGGCCGTGGGGTTACGACGTTGGGGTTGGGTCGGACAAAGGGGTCGCGTCTTGCAACGTGCGCTAACAGTATTCGCTGCAGTCGTTGGCACTATTCCGAGCAATCCCGCCTCACAGGTTCACTCTTCCTCGAATACCGTTTCAAGGCTCTCGGCAAACAGATGGTGGTTTGTTTTCTTGCGTTCAATCGGATTCATCCGGAATCCGTCCAGCGACACGCGCCCGGATTTTCATCAATGCTTCCGCCAGCATATCGATATGTTGGTGCGCGGCGATGAGCGCGTCCAGTAGTTCATCTGGATCGGCGACGTATTCATGGATCATACGGTTGCGCAATTTGCGTAAAGCCAACCAGGCATCCGCCGATTGAATCAGGCCGAGCTTTTCTGCACGATCCAGGTTTTCCAGCATTGTACCGGGCGTTTCCGCCATCGCCCGCAGGAAAGTCGGAAGCAGTTTATCTCCCAGCGTATCCTGCAGTCTTCCAAAACGCGCGACAAAAGCATCGACCCTTTCAGCCAACTCATCGTCGGCAGGCAGTTGGCGGATACGTTCGTCGATCAACGGTACGGAAAAAAGACGCGCGTCGCACCGTTTCAGATAGTGCAATTCTGCTGCGGCGATTTCCAGCAACGAGCGCAGCCGGGAGAACTCAGGCGTTGGCTGTCGATCGATCATAACGCGATACCGGTTCGCAAGGCCGTTTCATGGATAGGCTGCGGAGGCGATCCCGGTGTTCGGATCACCACATCCACCCGCCGGCCCTGCAATGCCCGCTCCAGCCTGGCCGCCAGCAGCGCCGCGGTCAAGGGAACATTGGCCGGTGTCCAATCGAGGATCACCAGCAAGTCGATATCGCCGCCTTTCGCCGAGTCGTCCACGCGGGAACCGAACAGCACGACTTCGGCCGTATCTCCCACGGCAACGGCAATGGTGCACCGAATGGCGCGAATGTCAGTTGGGGATAATCGCATACCTTATTTTTCCAGGGCTCGGGGGGCAACTCCTTGAATTGTGCCTTAACATTCATTGCGGTGGATGGCACTTTTCCGGACAACCCCCGCCTCGTCGGTTCACTCTTCCTAGAATACCGATTCGAGGTTCTCGGCAAACAGGAGGCGTTCCGCCCAGCTTTCGAGCATCGCCGTGCTGGCCTGGTTCAGCTTCGCTTCGACCCACTCGGGAAGCGGCCCGAAACGACGGGTGCGAGGGCGTCGAAGCAGGTGCTTCGCCTCCTCCGAATTTTGGGGTCTTGAATCGTGCATTAACATTCGCCGCTGGCGTTGATTGTATTCTGGAACAAACTCTGACTGATTGCCGGTTTATGACTTGTGGGCTTTTTCTAACGCGAAGGCTCTGCCTCGGCGCCGGCTGATCGGGTTCGTTCGGATCACGGTTGTTCGGCTCGTAGAGCCCGCACACAGACGAGCACTGTTCTTTTCGTATAGGAGGAGATCATTCAACACGGTGCATTTGGAAAGGCTCATTTGATAAACATATCCGCCAGCTTCAGCACCGTTACAATCAGCGCAATCATACCAATCGACCACCGCATGTTGGTATTGATGGCTTGCGCAATTTTCAATTCGACCGTTTTTTCAAACGCGTCCAGCCGTCCATTGATTTCCGCTTTCAGCACATCGAATTTTCCTTCCAATCTTTGAAACTTTCCTTCCAATCCTTGAAACTTT
>DEII01000167.1:2192-34237 GCA_002352385.1 Methylococcaceae bacterium UBA2778
TTCGATCAATAGATCATCGACGTTCGTCTTAGACATGTTTCACTGCCGAAATTCGATTTGTGTGTCCGCTTCGCCAATAGTATAGGTGGAAATTCCAGTGGGCGACAGCTGGCGATTTTTCTATTGCCGAGGCGCTTTGGCTTGGCGGCTCCGCCGCAGGTAACCAAGCAATGCAGCCCAGCAAATTGGGCGGAGGCCCCCGAAGGCGATCCACCATTCTCCCGATGCCCGGCGAACCCCATTTAATGGTTCACCCTACGCGGGCTATTGGCATGCGACGGCAAAGGGGTCGCGTCTTGCAACGTGCGCCAACAGCATTCGCTTCAGTCGTTGGCACTATTCTGAGCCGTCTCGGCCCGCAGGTTTACTCGTCAATCAAATACCGCTTCAAGATCCCCGGCAAGCAGGGGCCGTTCCGTCCAGCTTTCGAGCATCGCTACGATCGCTATTCCCGGTCAGACTCCCGGCGAAGCAGTTCCTCGATAGTCTGGGCGTCGAAAATGTGCTCCGACCATGCTTCGAGCTGGCTGGTATCGGCCTGCTCCAGACGCGTCACCGCCCATTGAGGCAGACTGCCGTAGCGCCGAAGTATCTGCCGCTTCAGCACTGTGACTTCGCCTTTTTGCATGCCTTGTCGCTTCCATTCGCGGACCTAATCTTTTACCGTTTCTTCCAATTGGCTGGGCAGCATTATCGGAGAGATCCTTGCACTTGTCGTATGGGATACTATGGCGTATGTTTTGGATCGTGCATTTCATTCACCGCAGCAGTTGGCAGTTTTCCGATACAGCGTTCGGAAAGACTTCAGCGTGGGCAATCGCCCAAATGCTCTGCCGTAATAATCGGAGCAGGCCGGGCGGGATTAAGCACGCTACCGCCCTACCGTGTCATTCCAGGCATTATCGATTCAAAAAGTGAACCGCGAAAAATGGTATCCAACGTTTGAGCGAAAAACAACAGAAATTTGGGGCCAAATGCCGTGATCACGGTTTTTGGATCGCGAGGCGGACGGTTTCCCCAATCGCCCGTCCCACAGTTTGCGGCCCAGGAGAATAGGTTCTCGGGATTATACCAGCATTAAAAAGCCCGAGGCATTAGGCACGAATCGGGAGTACCGAAAAGAAGTGTCATCGAACCCGAAAAAAGTCCGTGATGCCAAGAAGTGCGGCGCGGGAGGGTATTCTCTGAACGGCATCCGGTCCAGAGAGTCCCTAAAGGAAGGTAACGCGCCCGGTTACAGGCTCGTTCGGCTCTATACGCCGAATCCGATGGAAGCCGAATCAGCTTGTTGCATATCGGTTGAAAACCATTTGCAGCATATTGAGCTCACCCTGTTCCGGCCTGCACCAGCCTTGAAGATGGATATCCTTCAATATTTGCCGTCCCTGTTCGTCGGCTTCCATCCCGAGAAAGATTTGATTCAGCGAATCGCTGCAGTCGTTCAGATAAGGGGCAATGCAGAACAGGTGAAAGGCGAAATCGGTCGCGCTTTGATCGAGCAGGCGGGTATTTTTGCGGCTGAAAGACGAGAGTCCCTCATAGGTCTTTTTCAGCATAAACAATACATCGGCCTGTTTTCGGATCAGCAATTGCAGCGCTTTGATTTCGTTTCCGGCGAAGTGATAGTCAAGGGACGAGGAATCCAATTCGCTCTCATCGCACAGCAGGCGGCCCAACAGATAGACAAAACTCCCTTGGGAAGCGGTGACCACCTTGGTAGTCTCCAAATCGGTCAAGCAACGATTGTCATCTTCCCGAACCAAGATAACCACTTCATCGGCTTCCCCGATCGGACGCATCAGGGGAATAAAGCCGCGCTGCTGAATGAGCGAACAGGCTTCGAACGGTTTCGCGAACAGCAGGTCGGACGGCTCGGAGGTGATATCCTGTCCTGCATGAGACTGCTCGAAATGAATGGCGCGCTGCATTCTCCGCTGCAGATAGGTATTGAACAGGTACCAGCCGCTGAGTTGCTGACCCGTCTGCAGGCTGGCGGCAAAATTCAGTTTGCCGTTATGCGAAACCCCCTCCTGCGGCCTGGCCCTTGCCGATGCATGGAGATGGAAAGGCGGGGCCGGATTGATGGCCGGCGTTTCGGAGGACGTGGTCGAACCGGATCGTGGCGGATGCGCTGATTGGTCGGCTGCCGCGCCCCTGACGAAACGACCCAGGCCGGTGATCTTGAACAACATGCTGATCATACGGTTGAGGTTGAGGACCTCCACTTTGGTGCCGCTGCCTTCCCACTCTTCGAACAGTTTCAGCAGCAAAGACAACCCCATCGAGTTGACCCGTGAGACCTGGCTGAAATTGAGTACGACATGGGCGCCGGATGGTGTCGCACGCAGCTTGGCCAGCACCGGATCAGCATGGGCATCGATGGAGCCGGCGCACTCGAAGCAGTAGGTGTCGTTGTCATCGGAAATCGGGGTGATGGTAAGAGATTCTGCGATCGTCATGCTCATAACTTATGCCCTCATTTGATTGGCTGCATCATATTCACTGTGGTAGAGGAATTGGAAGCCAGACTTCAAATCGATATTCAATGAACGGTTCAAGTCCCACAATGCGGTGACCTGGGTGCGATGGTGCGGATAAACACGCATCTGCAGATAATCGGAAAGCCGCCACATCATATAGAGACCCGCACCACCGGTGCCGGCCTCGATGCCCTGCTCCATAGTATGAGTCACATGTTTGAGAAACATGGCAGGCGTCAGCGTGCCCCAGTTGTCGGTGACCATCAATCCCAGGCGGTCGTCGCTCAACGCGATATCGATGCGGACTTCTTCGTTTGCCGACAATTCACGTGCAACGCCCTTGACGAAATAGGGGTTGTCCTGACCGTCGCGGGGCGCTGCGTAGAGGCTGTTTTCGATCATTTCGTCGAGCAGAACCATGAGACTGTCCAGATGGTCGCCGCTGACCCGCTCCTGCTCGGAGAGCCAGGCTTGAATTTCTTCCATGATGAACAGCTTGTCCTCGGTATGAGTCAGTTGAAATTCCCGATGCACGGGCGATTCCGGGATCAGCGAATAGAGATCATCGTCGGGTGATTGGTGATGCTGATTCAGCAGCCGATTCCACCCGATCTGCCTGCACAACGCATCATGCCGCGGCAGAACCCGGCAGATGCCGTCTTCGCTGAAGCGTGACAGCAGGTCGGCGAACTCGTCATCCGCCGTGAACACGACATACTGACGGGAGACGCGCGGGACGGGGTGTTCCCCATGGCGATAGAACGATTCGCTCAGCCGGACGATATCACTGGTGTCACTCTCCTCGCTGACGGCTTGTATCACACGATCGCTGTGGTTCACCACAACGATGGTGACGTCGTCGGTAAACGCCGCACCGCCGCAATGAAGACGCAACGCGGCCATGACTTCATCACGCAAAATCTCCGGTTCAGCCTCTCCGAGCCCGTCGAGAACGCGTTCCAGACGGTCGTAGCCGAACGGTTCACCCAGCGGCGACTCCTCTTCCACCACGCCATCGGTGAACAGAAAGAGGCGATCGCCCACCTCGAGTTGAATTTCAACCGAACTGCCCATGTAATCCACCTCGCTGCTCTTGCCCAGCGGCAATCCAGAGGCCTCCAGCATTTCCCATTGCCGGTTCTGCCGGCGCCACAGATAGGGCAGTACATGACCGGCGTTGGCGAACACCAGTTTTCCGGTGCGCGCATCCAGGCTCAAACATGCCATCGTCATCAACAACGACTGCTGAGCGGTGGCCAGCATGGTTTTGTTGAGCGACTGCAAGATTTCGCCCGGGCTGCTGACCCCTTCGTGAATCAACGGATAAACGCCGGCTTTGGCGGCACTGACCATGGTGCCGGCGGCAACGCCGTGACCGCTCACGTCGCCGACCAGCAAGACGGAACGATAACCGCCCACTTTGTAATAATCGTAATAGTCGCCGCCGACTTCGCTGGAGGTCAACAGAGCGGCTTCGCCGACGATGCCGGGCAGATCGATTTTGGAATCGGGCAGAATGGCGTTTTGCAGGGTGGCGGCGAGGTTGATCTCCTCCTGCAGTCGGGCGCTTAATTGTTCCAGTTCCTTATGGGCGTTCTGCAGGTTTTGCTCTGCCAGTTTACGGCCGGTGATATCCAGCCCCGTGGTCAGGAACAGTGCCGGTTGATTGGATTGCGGATCCTTGACGACCGTCGTGTGCCAAACGATGTCGAGCTGCTCGCCGCTGCGTATCATCATGCGGGTTTCCATTTCGCCGGCGAATTCCACGGTACCCTGGATCATGTCGTTGTACAGATTCTGCAGGCGCTCGCGATCATCGGCAGGAATGAACCGCTCAAAGAATTCGCCTCCTTTCACTTCCTCCTCCTGCCAGCCGGTGTTGTCTTGCGCATGCTGATTGAACAGGACGATTTTTCCGGCAGGATCGAGCCCGATGATCAATGCCTGCGCCGTATTGATCACATTGTCGGTGAATTCCTTCTCTTCCTGCACCCGAAGCATGCTCTCTTTGAGCTTCAAGACCAAAGGTCTGAGCAGGAACGTACCGACGACCACCAAGCTGATCAGGGTGACTGCGAACATGAAGCTTTGCAGGTTTTGGGTCTGGCTCAGCATGTACTCACTCTCCTTGTGGAAAAGCGCAACAGCTTGATCCAAGCCCTCCACCAAAGGCTTGGAAATCTCCGAGTGCAGCTGTTCCAGCATCTGGCGGTTTTGATTGAGTTCATCATGGTTCACTCGAAGTACCGCCCTTACGGCGGAGAGGTACTTCCGGACCAGTCGATTGAGTCGCGTCGGTTCCTCGTAATAGAGGGTGCGCAAATCAGGCGACAAGGTTCCGGCGATATGGACAAGCTTCATCCCTTCCCGTACGAAGCGGTCGCCTTGCTTCAAGGAGAGGTGCGTATCGTCGAAATGCGAGACCTTTTTGATGATCTCGCTGCGGATATCGCGTATTGCATCGATATCCTCGGTATGAACCAGCTGCGAGGTCAGAAAATTGAGTTGATGAACGATCTGCCCTTGCTGGGCGGCGAGTCTAACCAAAGCCGTGTTGCCTTCCTGGTCCCTCAGATCGTAGATGAGAATCAGATAGGTCACGCTGGAAACCAACGCCAGGATCGTCAATACGGTAACGTACTGGTCGAGCATATGGCCAAGAATTTGCCGGAACAATTGTTTCATGATGGAGCCCTTTTTCTATGCGAATGGGTTGGACAAGAGGCTTTTTGTACGCGTATTACCTTTTGGTCACGGATGGATCGCCGGACGGCGACTCTCCGCGTGACGATTCAGGTAAAATCGAGTAATGCACTCGGTAAATTTGAGCATAGAAGAAAAATACGATTCTGCAAGCGGCACGAGCGGGAAATCGAAGGAGATGCCGGAGTGTGACCTCGACCGACCGTGCTTCGGTGCTCGATCGATCGGTATGAGAGGGCAAAACGAAAGGTAATGTGAAAAGGCCCTTGAAAAAAGGGGGCTTCAACAGCTGAAGCCCCTCTTTCGCCGCTTTCCAAAGAAAGCAAGGGGAGGGCAAAGAACTATTCCGAGGTCATCGTTCACACCCCTCGTTGGGGTGTAAACGGTTACGTTTCGAGAAATATGAGCTCAAGGTCGAGGCAACGAGCCCTCGCCGTTGACCGTCAGCACGTTATTCAGCTCGGTCAGCTCCTCCCATTGCCCGGCGGAGTCCACGACAACCCAGCCGACCGCATCGGGATCGGCAATTTCCCAGGTCAACACCTCGGCGACCGACTCCATGGTGTTGAAAGGGGGCAGGTCAACGATCTTCTCTGCGCCCAAGGATATCCCGGCCGTATCGTACAGCCGCACCACCGCCGAGACAGCGCTGCCGCCAAGGTTGTGCACGCGTACCGACGCAGTACCATTCGAATAAGCATAGTCTTTGCGTCCAACCGCAAGGTCCGGCAAAGCCGCAAAATCCCGCGGCCGGGGATCGGTGACTTCGATGCGGACAAGATACAACGCACCTCCGGGAATGGTTAGAGACACTTCGACGCCGCGTCGGATCGGGTCGACGGCCAATTCCTGTTCGATCTCATCCATCCGTCCGTCCTGGTCGCGGTCCGGGCCAAGCGTCACTTTTCCTGCGCCCTCTTTCATTCGCCACAGTTTGAGACCGATCCGGCGTTCAGCGCCAAAGTTATATATCCAAAAGGAGGTATCGCGCGAATCGCGATTCTTCATCAAGGTCACAACCTGTGCATCGGTGTTTTCCAGCGAGTAATAGATGGTCGGGTAGGCGCCATCATAGATCCCGCCGCCGCCCAGAGCAGCCATGAGAAAGGCATCCAAGAACTCGAACTTGACCCTATCGGTCAATCCGGTCCCTCCTTCGGTCAGACCAGTTGTCCATTCCGAGCGCTTCCCGGCAAGGTACTCACTTAACTGCCGATAGGCATCCGTAGCATGTGACAAGGCGCTCACCAATGCTCCCCGCTCGACGCCGATCAGATATGCCATCATTCGGGTGTTCGGGCTCTTCGCGGCACGCACGGACAAAAACCGATCATCCTCCGGCGTGGGCCCATGCTCCGCCCGCCACTGAAGAAACTGCCGGTCGAGCGCAAAGTTGACATTCACGATTGGAACCTGCCGTCCATACTGCCGATCGGAGAACGCTTTATAGACGATGGCGTCGGCGTCCGCCGCCATCTCCCGGAGAGCGGTATCGCCATTGTCGCGGAACAGCAGGCGGTTGGCGATCATCGCATGATAAAAGTGACGGAACATCCAAGCCCCTTCTACCCAGCCGTGGGAGCCACCGGAGGGGTCGGCGTCGTTGACGGTCCAGTCGCCGAATTCGAGCGAAGGAACCAGAATCTTCGACGGCGGAATCAGCGTCGGCTTCGATCCATCTGCGCGCAGGGAGGCTTCGATCCATGCTGCATGATGAGCGCGCATGAAACCGGCGGGACCGTTCTGCCAAAAATAATGGTCGGGACCGTAATACCACGCCAACGAAAGTCCCGGAGCGGTCGCGCGGAAATTGTTGACCGTATCCTGGGGGGCAAAGCAGATGGGGTCGCCGCTCGGGCGCCAACACCAATCCATGTTGCGCGCGTTGAAGCGCGGGCTGCGCATCAGCATCCCGGTATCGACCCATTGCCCCCAGTTCTGCTCTCCCGGGAATTGTGCCGCCATATCGTCCTGAAAGTTCCAGATCAGCCGGGTCATCAGCTCCACCGTGGTCGGCTCACCGTAGTCCACCAGGAACAGCCGCGGAAATACCAGAGTGGTCTCCTCCGCCGAGTGATCGGCGTCGAGCATGACCGTACCGTACCCTTGCTCGATGCGTCTGTCGCCGGGCTGCGTCCAGGGTGCGGGCTTATAGCCTACATAGGGAGCCTCCTGAATGCGATCGGCCATGTCCCGGAACAGGTCGGCCAGAGGATCGTCACCGGTCAGCAGCCAGTAGGCCATGAGGGACTGACTCAGCTCCACGTCATCGTTCCACCCGCCGCCGACATTAAAGTAATCGGTGGAGGTATCGGCGGCCACTCGGCCCACCCAATAATCCACGATCTGCTTGTAGCTTTGCAGCGCATCGAACGCATAACCCGCCCACGCCGGGGGGCCGGACCGGTCGTTGTCGACCCGCACACGCACTTCGCGGTCGGTGCGGTTGTAATCCCTGTCGTAGACCCTCACCCGAAGGACGTGCTCGCCGTCCTCAATGCCCGTGGTATCCCATTCCCACGCGAACGGCTCCGAGGTGATTTCGGCCTGAAGTGTTCCGTTGACATCGAATTTGACCTTGCGCACGCCGTTCTCATCCCAGGCATCGACCGAGAACACCACCTGCGACCCGGCGACCGTGGCATTGTCTTCAGGAGAAACGATTTGAGCTTGCGGGGGGATGTGGTCAGCCGCCAGAACACCGACAGGGCAGCTCTGGCAACCGATCAGGAAGAGCACGCATGATAATTGGGGTAATCGAGAAAATGTTATACTCATCGCTTCATCTCCGGCATCCAGCAATGATAATCATGAGCGAATTCGCAAGATTCATACCATGATTTCCTGCGATGGACTGAAGCAGCGCCTGTTGTATTGAACATCAGGCATGGCGGCTGCCTACAAACCCGACCGCCGGCGGCCTGTAGTCATTATGGCCGCGTCAGCGATACCAAACCTGGGCAGTTTGTGACGTTTTTCGTCATGACCGGGACAATGCAGGGGTTCCCATCGACCGAAATACGACTAATATTAATACCATAAGCAAACTGTCGATCGGATCACACAACGGTCTTTCGAACCCAGACCAAACTTTTGATCCTCTTGCCGGTCGAATGCACGGCGGCCGACGCTTGCAGCGTTCAATACGATCGTCAAGAGCACCCGGCTCGCTTGCTGTTGGTCGTTCACAGGTCTGTTTCGATCAGCCGCAGCCGTTGACCCGCAACCATTGGTTCGGGTTCACACTGCATCGTCAATGTCAATAAGGATAACAAATTGAAACAGCCAATTGGTCGTTTTATGTGCATAATTGCGAATGCGGTCGGTTCGGCGCCTGCCCGGTCTCCGTTGAGCGCTCATCCTGATCAGCCTGGTGCATCCCGGATGAATCCCATGCGCCGACGCGCACTGCACGCTGTGCTCCTGTGCTTTGCGGCGCTGGTGATCGCCGGCTGTTCGAGCCAGACGATAACCCCGTCGCCGGAAATGCCCGTTGCCGAACCCGTCTGGCAGCCGCTGGAGCAATTTCCCGGCGAATACATCCTGCGCCCTGGTGATGTATTGGATGTCATCTACCAGGTCCGTGCCAAAGAGGTCTCCGAGTACCATCTCGACATTCAGGATGTCGTCGAGCTGCGGTTCGTTTCGATGCCCGAGCACAACCAGGAGCAGATCATTCGCGCCGACGGGCTGGTGACGCTGCCGTGGATCGGCGATGTGCGGGTGCTTGGTCTCACACCGGAGGAGGCGACGCGAACAATCCGGCGCGCCTACAAAGGCATACTGAGAGACCCGGAGGTTTATCTCATCGTCAAGGAGTCCGGGGCATCACTCAACGAGTTCAAGCGGGCCATCGCCGCAGAGGACGAAGGACAGAGCAAGCTGATTACCATTCGGCCGGACGGCTTCATCACCCTGCCGGTCGTCGGCGAAATGCGGGCCGCCGGGAGAGGCGTCAAAGCGCTCGCCGCCGGCATCAACCAAGCCTACCATGCATACTACCCCGAGCTCTTCGTCGACGTGATCCTCGATAAAAGTCCCGACCAGCGCATCTTCGTGATCGGTGAAGTGAACGAACCCGGTGCTTTCGTCATCTATCGTCCCACCGAGATCGGTCAGGCGCTGGCGATGGCCGGCGGACCCAACGCGGACGCCCGTCTGAACGAGGTCATTATCGTTCGCCGCGAGGGCAAAGAGACCAAGGCGCGCAAGATCGATTATAAGTCGATCGTCGAAGGCTACGTCGACCAGGGCGCCCCCCTCCTGCGGCCGGACGACGTCGTCTACGTGCCGCGGCGCCCGCTCGCCACTGCGGCACAGATCAGTTTCGAGATTCGCCGAGTGCTGATGTTCCGCGGATGGCAGATCGGCGAGGCCGGCTTCGGCACGTTCGGCAATTGATGCGATGACCGACAACCACTCGAGCGAATGGCCGCGAACCGCGCTGATGCTCCTTTTTGCGCGGGCCCGCATGATCGTGGCCGTGGGCATTGTGTGCGCCATCGGAGCATTCGTTGCCGCGACCGTGATGCCGGCGATATACAAAGGCGGCTTTTCGATACTGATCAAGGCCCCGGAAGTTGATTTGAGCCTGGTCGGACAAAACGCCGACATCGTTTTCAAACCGGGGCAGGTCGCAGGAAACCTCGTTTCCGACGAATTCCAGATCCTAACCAGCTATGGATTGGCGGAAGCCGTCGCCCAAGCCTACCTTGCCGGCGGCAAGGCGCTTCCCGGAAGCGATGGTCGACGCTCCGGTCTTCTCGCCAGGCTGCTGCCGGACGATTCAGAGGCTGTCAAGCGCGGTGGGCCGGGAACCGACGAAGTGCAACGGCTGGCCGCCCGGCTGAATGCCAAGCTGATCATCACCCCGGTGATGAAATCGGATGTCATCAAGGTGGAGATGCGTGATCACGACCGCCGTTTTCTCGAGCGGATACTGACGCTGTTCGCGTCCGAATATTTGAGCTATCGCCGGAAAATCTGGTTCAACGCGGATGCTCGGGAATTTTACGTCAAACAGGCCGATGCATCCCGGGAAGAGTGGGTTCGCATGCTCGATCACATGCGCGAATTGAAATCCGAAACCAATGAAATCGCTCCCGCCGTGGAGAAGGTCGAGCTGGAAAAGCGCATGGCGGCTAATGTCGGGCGACTCGAAGAGTTGAGCGTCCGGATTGCCAAAACGGCCGCACAGCTGGGCCAATTGCGGGGACTGCGGCCTGGGCAGGCACTCACCTTTTTGAGTGAGGAGACCGGCGACAACCGCCTGTTTTGGCAGCTGAAAACCGATATCGCTGAGGCCGTTTCGAAGCGCGAGGAGTTGTCGAAGAATCACCTGAAAAAGTCGCCGGCGATGCGCAAGATGGCGCAGCATCTGTCCGGACTGTATCGGGAATACAAGGCACTCACGGAAAGTCTCCTCGAAAACAACATACAGACACTGAAAGCCGAGCGCGACGCCATAATGACCAGCAACACGAACGTCCACGAGCGTTTGCTCGATCTCGATCATTTTGCCGGAGAAGCGGGAGTACTGGAGCAGCAGTCGGACCTCTTGCGTCGCCGCTATGAGCTGTACAAAAATAAAGCCATGGAGATCGATGTACAGAACCGCTTGCTGAGCGCGTCGGACGGAGCGATTCGGATTATTTCGCCGCCCATGGTCGGACTCAATCCGGTCTGGCCCAATACACCGGTGCTTGTTATTGCTGCAACCGTGCTGGGGCTGTTCTTGACTCTGCTGGTCACCATCGTGCAGTGGATGCTGAAAGACACCTTCAGCCTGCCGGAGGAGATTTCCAGCGACCTCGCCCTGCCGATACTCGCTTCGTTTCCTTTTGTGGAAAAGTGCGAACGACCGAATGCGGACGAAGGGTCCGATGGCGAAGTGGACGCCGACCCAACGGTCGCGAATATGCTCCACGTTCGGCGCCCGGCCACATTGGTCTGGCTGGTGTTCATCGTCGCTGTGACCGGCGTCGTCATAGCCTCTGCGCAGATGTTTCTAGACACACCCGCCGGCGCTTCACAGAGGGAGCGGACTGCGCGCTCGACACCGGACGCTGCAGGCTGGCATTCCACGCCGGTCAAAACACTGGATGATCATGGCGATTGACAGGAGCAACCGATGACCATGCGAGTGACGAGCGGCGGACTGGCGACGGTCCTGATCCTTTCGTTCGCTGTGGTGGTTATGATCATCCTCGGCAGCCTGGCGCTGCAGGACAAGCCCCACTATCTATTGGCACTGCCGGCCGCTGTCGCCGTTGCGGCACTCTGTTTCGCCCAGCCTCAGTTAGCGCTGTTGCTGCTCGTCATGCTCATCCCGATGGATCTGTTCGCCAAGTTTGCAGGAACCGCCAAACTCTTCACGTTATACAAGGTTCTGTTGCCTCTCGCGTTGGGCGCGCTTTTGATCGGCCGTTTCAGCGGACGCTTCAAACCTTTGGCGCCACACCCACTGGACCGCTGGGTGCTGGCATGGATCGCTCTGAACTGCGCGCTCATTACCGTCGCGCACGACCGACCGGAAGCACTCAACTTCGTTCGTCGGCTGGCCAGTATGGGCCTGTTGTACTTCGTGCTCAGTCGGCTGTTCGTGGAAGCGTCATGGAACAGTCGACTGCAGAAAACGATCGTGTATGCCGGCGCCGTCTCCGCCCTGTTCAGCATCGTCCTGTCCGGCAACGCGCAAGGTGATCCCGACCTGGTCCGCATGACCGGCGCCGCCGACACGTCGCCGAACATTTTCGGCGTCAGCCTGATCCCTCCTCTGATGTTGGCGGGTGCCTTTGCTTTTCGAACAGCGCCGGCCGCCGGTCGCATGGGGTACTCCGCCGTTTGCCTCGTGCTGCTCATTGGCATTGCTCTGACCTATTCGCGCTCGGCGGTTCTGGTGCTAATGGTAAGCGGAATGGTGGGCGTGTGGCTGTGGCGACATCAGCTCTCTTCCCGACACTGGGTCGGAATGGGGGTGATCGTTGTCATCGCTCTGCTGCTCGCACCGACTCAATTATGGGACCGCATCGCCTCGTTGGGGCAAGCCGCTTCCGGCGAAGTGTTCGACTACTCGCTGTGGCGACGAACGAACTATGTCAAGGTAGCCGCGAATATGTTCGAATCGTCCCCCATTTTCGGCATCGGTCCCGGTAATTTCATCTTGCTCCACGGCATGGCCGAATACCAGACCGAACCGTCGCTGATCGGCCTTCCCCGCCAGCCGCACAACGCCTATCTTCAGGTGACCACCGAGACAGGGCTCGTGGGGCTCGCATTTTTCCTCGGGACGCTGTCGGCAGCTCTGCTTGCCGCGCTTGGCGCCTACCGGCAAGACGGGCCGGAACGCTGGCAGGCCGGAGCGCTGTTCCTTGCCCTCATCGCCTACACCATCATGGGGCTGTTTTCGCACCTGCTTCTCGACAAAACCTTCTGGACCGTTTTGGCGATGATCCGCATCCTGCCGGAACGAGCCCGATTTCAGCAGAGCACTGTGCAGCAATGATAAGACAACGTGGAGTCAAGAACCCGGAAAGCTTAAATCCCATCGGTGAAGAAACGGAACCGACGGCGACGGACAATGCTGCGGTCGTGTACCGAATTTACGACCGCCACACACCCGGCGCAGCCGCCGTTTTTGCACTTGTCAGCGCTCGTTCGGGCGAAGGCACGACCTACTGCGCAATAACCATCGCCGAGAGCATCCATCATCTGCTCGGCGACCTTTCCGTGCTCCTTGTGGATGCCAACATGCTGCACGGCGAATTGTCCGAGTTGGTCGACTCACCCCAAAAAGGGTGGCTCGATTGGCTGGGAGATACCGACCGCTATTCGATTCAGGAAGCGGTCGTTCCGTGGGCCGGTCATCCGGGTGTCAGCATGCTCCCGAGCGGCGACCGCCCCGGCCCGGAAGGGAAACACCGTGCTCTGCAACTGTTCGATGCGTTGTCAGGACTCAAAGCAAATTTCGACTTCATTTTGATCGATTGTCCACCGTTCTTCGGCGACCGACTGGCCCCCCGGTTCTGCACCGGTGCGGATGGTACGATCATTGTCATCGAAGCGGAAAAGACCCGCAAGTCGTCGGCCAGGACCATGGTCGCCGAGCTGCGCACAGTCGGTTCCGACATACTCGGTGCAGTCTTGAACAAACGTCGCTATCATATTCCGCACTGGCTCTATGACCGCATCTTCTGAGCGTCACAATCCACGCCACCGGAGTTTTGGCGCCGTGCATCAACGGCACCACCGCGGAAGAACCTTTCCCGATTGCCGAGGAGTCGGTAAGAAAACAAAGAATGGAATGAAGCAGATCAATCTCATAGATGTTGTCACTCCATTGTATCTTGCGGTCGATCGCCGCGGCGTGCGGCAGGCTGTCGTGTTCGCAGCCGTTTTATTCGGCGCGCTCGTGGTGACAGGAAACCTCACCCTCAGCGTCTTCATCCTTATGGCAGCAGTGGCGGTCTATCTGCTTTGGACGACAGTCGGGCGCGCTTTGCTTACCGCCGCCAGGGCAAAAAAACTGCTGTCCACGGCAAACGGCGAAGCCGACCCCATTGATCTCTCAACGCATCCGGAATGGCGAAAGCGTGAACGGTTTCTCGGATACTACGCACACGGCGGGTTCATTGCCGGCAACGTCGATATCAACAAGCCTTTCAAGGGCTTCGCGTCCTGTCTGAATAAATACAGCCTGAAACGCCGCTTTCGCGCTTCGCTGGTAGAAATTGACGGCAAGAAGCTCGTCCGCAAGAGTTATACGCCTTGCGACAACAAATTTTATCTGGGCTTGAGGAACAACCTGATGGTTCGCCACCTGGGCATATCCCCACCGATCCGGTACGTCAGCATTCCCGACAGAGCCGTGTGGACCGAATTCGTGGAAGGCCCCAGCCTGACGACTGTCTCGAATACCACGAGCTTTTCCGATCTCAAGCAGCAATGGCTGATCAGCACGTTGAATGGATTCGACCATGCCCTGCACCAGATCGGGTTGTGCAATCTCGACTTGCATCGTGGCAATATTATTATGAGCCCACCGGATGGAAAGCCCGTTTTTATCGATCTGGACGAGCAGCATTTCTTCCCGCGAAAGGGCTTCCTCTTCAAGCTACGCTGCCGTATCGATCGGATCAGTCTGAATGAAGAGATCAACCTTATTATCGCGTGCAACCGATTATCGCGTGCAACCGACGCAACAGGATGGCCACCGGCCAAGCCCCGATCGGCAGTCACCGACTGAAAACCGTGGCTGCTCGGCCTATTTTATGGTGCACAAGTAATACAACCAGGAATGCTTGATACTGTTCAACTCGCCGCTGTCGTTGACCTCGTTCCCGGCGAGCGAAAACACCCGGATATTTTCGAATCCCTCCTGAAGGCGATCGATCTGTTCGCTCGGTCTGATGTAACAGTTTTTTAGATTGAATCCATGGCATCCGTCGTTGATGATTGCGTATTGCTTGTGGGGCAAGTCGCGAACGTCCTTAGGCTTGTTGCAGATAAAGTTAAGAAGCACCCATTTGACAGCACTTTTTCCCGCTCCCACCAGAGATCGACCTCTGAATCCGTGAAACTTGAAGAGTTCGGGCGCACCGAGCAAGTTGTGTGTGGAAAAGGCAAACCAGCCGCCCTGTTTGCCGACTCGTTGAACCTCGCGAAGCACTCGATCTCGATCCTCATATGCAATAGAGTCGATCCCGTTAAAACTGAACAGAATGAAATCAAAGCGATCGTCTTCGAACATCTGCATATTTCGTGCATCGCACACCGCGAATGCTATCTTGTTCGACCATCCCGAGAACCGCCTTTTGCAGACGGCGACCATCTCTTCTGAATAATCCACTCCAACATATTCCTCAGTGTGCTCGGCAAAATGGAGTGTTGTGCGCCCGCCCCCGACGCCGATATCGAGCATTTTCATCTGTGGCAAACGCTCTTTAATGCTCTCAAGAATAGCCGCCTCCGGCGGCTGCAGCTTATCCTCTTTGGAATAATAGTCGGCAACACTTTTTTTGTTGTAAGTATTCTTGTTTGACATGGGTTTATCGTATTCGCTATTATCCCGCCATGGAATGGCGACGATTCGTATGTGTCGAATCCGGGCCTGTTGTTCCTTCAGATAATCATACAATCCGGCTCAATCAGGCGTGCTTTCCACTTTGAGCTGAAAAAGCAACAGCTTAACACAATATCAAAAGAATCGGGCACTCGTGGCGGCACTCGTGTTTTGGACCTCGGTCGGATTGATTGGTTACAGCTATGCCGGTTATCCGCTGGTGTTGGCGTTGTTAGCGCGGTTCCGCCCGAGACCCCGCTGGAAGCCGAGCGATTGTCCCAGCGTCACGCTGATCATCGCCGCTTACAACGAAGAACAGGCAATTGCACAGAAGCTGGACAACTCTCTCGCGCTCGACTACCCGCCCGACCTTCTCCGAATCATAGTGGCTGTCGATGGCTCGGAAGATGCCACGCGAAAGGTCGTCGCCGGTTATTCCAGCCGCGGCGTCGACCTCGATTTCAGCCCGGAGCGAAAAGGCAAGATGGCGGCAATCAACCGCGTGATGCCGAAAGCGAAAGGAGAGATCGTTGTTTTCTCCGATGCCAACAACCTCTTCTCGAGCGATACGCTTCGTGAACTGGTCAAACCGTTCAGCGATCCGACGGTCGGAGCCGTTACCGGATCCAAGAACATCACCAAAGACGACAGCGCCCTGGGCGCCAGTGAAGGACTGTACTGGCGTTATGAGTCATTCATCAAGCAGCAGGAAACCCGGCTCGGATGTTGTACCGCCGTGGCAGGAGAGATTCTTGCAGTGCGCAAATCCTTGTTCCGCCCCCCGCCGGACCGTATCATCAACGATGACTTCTATCTGGCAACCGATTTGATCAAACACGACTACCGGGTCATCTATGCACCGCAGGCACACTCCTTCGAGCGGGTGTCGGCCACCGCCGACGACGAAATCAAGCGCAGGGCGCGAATCATCGCCGGCCGTTATCAAGCGCTGGCGCACGCCCGCCGGCTGCTGCCGTTCAACAGACCTTTGATCGTCTGGCAGCTGATCTCTCACAAATTTCTTCGCCCGCTGGTGCCGTTCGCCATGATCGCCGCATTATGGGCCAATCTCTACGTCGTCCTGTTTCCGGACCCGGCAGACCGATTTTCACTGATGAATTTGGCCGCACCGTTCGGCTGGATGCTGCTTGTTCTACAGACGCTGTTTTACAGTGTCGCATGGCTTGGCCGGAAACGCCAACAGGACAATTGGCTGGGAAAGCTTCTATACCTCCCCACGTTTCTTGTCAACAGCAACTGGGCTGCGCTGGTCGGTTGCCTCCGCTATCTGTCGGGCAGGCAGACGGCGCTTTGGGAACGTGTACAAAGGCGCGGCTGACACCACCGACAAACAGCGCCATACTCTCTTTATCTTTCACCAAGGTTTGTTCGCACGGATGCGCTGAATCGCAGGTCGCAGCAGCCGGCGCAACGCGCGCTTCGTCTGGGTCGCCGGCCGATGAAGCGGCGACGCTCGAACCGCATCCCGCAGACGGAACCAGGAACCTTTGAGGAGCCGGGTTCCGGCCCCACCACCGACCCAGCCTTCGCTCAGTGGAAAGCTGCCGGACATCAGGATCATTTTATACCGTTCGCTGCCCTTTCCCAGATCGATACGCATAATGCCCCGTTCAGCCGATAACTTAGCCAGATCCAGAAGCAAAATCAGTCCCGGGGAGAATTTCTCATAGGCGGAGTGATACGTGGGGAACCAATAGTGGAGGACGGTGCTGCTGCGCATTCCAAAATGGACGGCCGCCAACTGGTCACCGGCGTAGAGGACTGAAACCACTCCGGCGAAGCCCGGACTCTGCCATTGCCGGATATGGTCAAGAACACCAATCACCCAGGGTTCCGTCAACACATCGTAGGTTCCGGTTCGAGCGCGCTGCTCCGATTTCCACGCCAGTAATTTTTCGAAGACCGCACTGTCCGATGTATGAAACTCGGTCCTGAGCGGGCCGACCTCGCGGGCGAATTTCCGAGCCTTACGGAGAATCTGCGGGATCAGCGACGATCCCGTTTGACGTTGTTTCCGGACATAACCGTCGTATCCCACGGCAAGGTCAAGGTAAGGGGAGTCCGCCTCGGCCCCGCAGAATTCAGCAAACGGTGTCTGTACCGTCGGCAAATGATCGAAATGCCACGACCGCAGCCGGCAGCCTCGCAACAACTGATCCGCCCTCCAATTCAGATCATCGCCGCAGATAACGCCGTGCATATCGGAAAGACCCAGCCCTACCGGCCGGCCGACGTCGCGCCCTTGCCGGTGAAACGGGAAGAACCCTATCGGAGCGCCGTCGGCGCGTTCCAGCAACCCGATTTCGACATCCTGGCGATATCCGGCTATTGCCCGGGTAAATTCAGGGCAAAAAAAGGGGCTGTCGAGGGCGGCGTTCGCTTGCTGGAGAGCCTTCCACGCGTTCAGATCAGTCTCGGTGAGATCCGCGGGATGCAAAAGCCGAATTGCAATGGACATCGTTGAGCCACCAATCGTGCTGAGAAGTTTGTGTTAAGCTATGATTATACGACATTCCATTGTATGACTCCCCTTGGACTTGGAACCGACACGCGCATTGCTGATCGACTTGTCCAGGCATTTCGGCGGCGCCAGCAAGCGGGCGTTGGCGCTGCTTGGAGGATTGTCCGGTGAACAAGGCGCGCTGGCCGTGTTGCAGGGCAGTCCGATATCGCGCCTGGCGGCCGATCACCAATACGATTGTCATGTCATCGCCAGGCATAAGCTGGATGTGCGTATCCCGAAAAAGCTCGGCCATCTCATTCAACGACACCGGTTTCAGGTGATCGATACCCAAAACCCCCAGTCTCAGCTTTGGGGGTGCCTTGCCGCCGCACGTTCCGGCGTCGCGCTGGTCTCGACATTGAACAGCTGGTACTTCGATGAGCACGGCGGCAACTGGAAAGGGCGTCTCTACCAGACGCTGCAACAAATCACGAACCCAGGCGTGGATCTGTTCATCGCGGTGTCAGGCGAAATCCGGGAACGACTGCTGAGCAGCGGAATCGACGAAGAGCGTATCGCGCTCATTCCCAACGCCGTCACGCTGGAACCGAGCTCGATCGCACGCGACCGCCCCACCCTCTGCCGTGAATTCGACTTCCCACCGGACGCACAGGTCTGCTGCGCAGTCGGTCGTCTTGTCGAAGCCAAAGGCTATGCCAACCTTCTCGCTGCAATGGCACGGATCGCCGAGAGTCACCCTCGGTCGCGCTGTCTGATCATCGGCGACGGCGGGCTCTACCAGACGCTGGCCCGCCGCATCCGGCAGCTGGGATTGCAGCAGCGGGTGCGACTGACCGGATTTCAACCGCCGGACCGGACAGCATCCTTGCTCAAATCCTCCGATCTCTTTGTCATGCCTTCGATCAGCGAAGGCACGCCGGTTGCGCTGCTGGAAGCCGCCGCTCTTGGAAAGCCGATCGCTGCCAGTCGTGCCGGCGGAATCGGCTCGATCGTGCGTCACGATGAACACGCGCTTCTGGTCGCTCCCGGGGACGAAGCGGCGTTGGCCGGAGCATTGGCAACGCTGTTCGACCATCCCGACCTAGCTCACCGACTGGGAAGCACAGCGCAAACTCATGTATTGAGTCATTTCGGCTTGGCGTCCCAAGTCGAGACCACACGAAAGGCCTATCAGCGGGCACGCTGTCATGCCGAGCGACGTCGAACCTCGCGCAATCGACGTTGAAAGCAAGCCATGCCAAGGAAACAGACTGCTTCTTCCTACCCGACGCTGGAACGGATCGTCAGGACTGCAATGCAGACCATCCGGCCCGGCCGACTGACCGTTCTCAATTACCATCGCGTGGTGGATCCGCGGGAGCTCGGGCCCAACTCCGACCATTCCCTCGTCAGCGCGGACACCGTCCGATTCACCGCCCAGATGGATCTTGTCCGCCGTTTCTTCGACGTGATCGGAAGCGGCGACCTGCTGGCATGGCTCGCCGGCAGAGGCACCCTTCCCGACCATCCGATGCTCATCACCTTTGACGACGGCTACCGGGACAATTATCAGGTTGCGCTGCCTGTTTTGCGAAATCGAGACCTGCCGGCAGTGGTGTTTGTCGCTTCCGACTGCATCGAGAACCGGCGCCCGTTTTACTGGGATCTGGCCGCCTATTGCTTCAACCACACCGGACAAAGCAGCCTGGCCATTCCAAACGTCGGCCGCTTCGACTGGACGGATGAAAAGGAATGCGATCTGTGCAGACGCGGACTGCTGCAGGCGCTCAAGCAGCTTCCCGAACAGCAAAAACGCCGAATCGTCGAACAGCTTCCGCAAGCATTGAACGTCGACGTCCCTGACGATGCCTTCAGCGACTTGTACATGGACTGGGAGCAGGTGCGGGCCTTGACGGCTGCCGGAGTCGATATCGGGGGACATACACGGAGCCATCCGATTCTCAGCCGTATTCCGCTCGATCAGGCCCATCGTGAAATCAGCGAATCGAAACAACGCATCGAAGCGGAGATCGGAAAACCGCTGCGCCTGTTTGCCTATCCCAATGGTCGATCGGAAGATTTCAACACCGAATTGGAACAGTTGGTGAAAAATATCGGGTTTAACGCGGCATTTTCGCTGATCCCGGGGCCGGTGAGCTTGAAGACGGTCAGGAAAAATCCGTTTTCGATTCGCCGCATCTACATCAGCCGCAACGATACTCTGCCGCGGTTCATCGCCAAACTGCTCGGGGCAGGTCGACTCCTGCGGCGATGAGCCATCGTCTGTTCAGATCCGCTCTCCTTCTTGGCGCAAGTCAAGCAAGTCCGAACACTGGATTGTGCACGGCACCCGGCTATTGAGGAGCAACCGGTGCCCGGACGCTTTGCCGGTTTGCCTTGTCCCAATAAAACAGTCCAAGCATCAACAGAGTGTACAACACAAGACCCGCCAGCCGCTGCACTGCGCCCAGCCATTCGACATCCATTATGCTGCGCTCTAAAACAACCAGCAGTCCTGACATAATGAGCAACGGCAGCGCCAATCGCCACAAAAAGCCTTTGGGCATCATTTTCATCAATCCCAATTTGGCTTCCAGAAACCCGTAAAATAAAAGGAACAGCGCCGCAAACGAAACAACGGTTCCGGCGGCCACCCCGGTAACACCGAAGCCGGCCTCGACTAAAGCGACGCTGACAGCGACATTCACGACGATCGCCGCCAACGCCAAGGGAACAGCGCGTACCTGCCAACTCCGGGCGACCAGAACCGCCCGCAGAGGATGCGTGAGGGCGAAAAAGAACGCACCGATGGTCAACACTTGGGCGACCTGAACGCTTGCCTGGTATCGGGGAAGAAGAAATTCGACCAGGGACGGCATGAGAAGAAAGACCGGTCCGATGAGAAAAGGCATCAGATAGGCGGTATTCCTCAAGGGATCGAAGATATAGCGAAGCGCCATAGAGACCGGATCCAGACCATCTTTTGTTTTCATCAAACGCGGTTCCATCACCTCGCGGGCCGCACCGGGGGTATCCATCAAAAAGCCGATCACCAATGCCGCCAATCCATAATATCCGGTCTGCTCCACCCCGAGCAGGAAAGAAACGAGAAACCGATCCAACGTATTGATTACGCCGATCAGGAATGCTAACGCCATGATCGGAAATCCGCTTCTGAGGAGTTGTCTCAGCAGTGGCCGGTGAAATCCGAACCGGAGCCTGATCGTGTCATTGCGCCGCATATAGATCACGGTAATCAGATAGGCCAGAGGCACCGATATCAACAGACCGTAAAACTTGAACAGCAACAGCGCCGGTATCGTGAGCAAAAAGACGACCGTCATATAAAAGTAATTGCTCCGGGTTACCAGGCTGAACTCCTCATGCCCCTTGAGTACGACCAGAAGATGTTCATAAAGCCATGCCAGCAGCGTCACCACCGCCATTGCCCCAAGCCCCCAGCTTGCCTTGGATCCCGGCGTCAGAACAAACGCCGCAGTCAGAAGACCAACCGCTATCACCAGATTGGTGACAAACGAGAAGGTGAAAACCGTCTGCTCCATCGCCTCGACGCGCTGCTGTTCGTTCCGGCCCTTGTGATAGGGAGTCAGATAGCGCAATGCGTCGCGGGTCCCTAAATGCGCGAAGTTCGTGTACGTGGGGGCCAGGCGCAACAGTGTCCAGAGCCCAAAATCGTCAGGGCCGAGCAGTTTCGGTCTGAGGAAAGCCAGAACGAAACCCAACACACGCTGATACCCGCGGCTGGTTGCGTAACGGACGATGATTCGTGTCAAATCGGGTTCTTGAGCTTGCATCACTGGAAGGAGGCTATGCGGCTGTCATCACGACAGGAGTCGATACAGCGCCGGCGCGGTCAACCGTGCTGCGCCGGTTGTTCGACCAGATCGCAGTACAGCCGTCCCATTTTTTGTACATGGGAGGTCACTGAAAAACGGCTTGCCACCTCATCCCTGGCATGCGTCCCGAACCGGCGGGCGAGGACGGGTTCGTTGATAAACTTGAGCGTCTGCTCCACCAGGTTTTCGATATCGCCGACGTCGACCAGTAAACCGTTGTATCCGTGCCTGATCAGGTCAGGCACGCTGCCGATGCGCGTAGCAACGATCGGGACGGCCATGGCGGACGCTTCCAACAGGTTGTTCGGAAGCCCTTCCGACAGCGACGGGGAGACCAGAACATCGAGCAAGCCGTAGAACGTACGCAGCTGCTGCGGATTGAGTTCCCCGAGAAAGCGGAATCGGCTTTCCAAGCCGAGTTCGGCGACAAGCTCGAGCATATGGTTCGAGCCCTCGCTCCGACCTGCGACGACAAAATCGATCTCGTCGGTGTCAGCGGCAATCCGCTCGGCCATCCGGACAAATTCCACCGTGCCTTTTTCGAGAGAGATGCGACCGACAAACCCCACCCACTTGCGTGATTCCGGTTTTTTCAGCCGAAGATCCTGTTTTTGCGTCGTTTCCGGCGACCACGCATCGATGTCGATGCCGTTCTCTACGATCCGGTTTGTCTGCACGCCTCGCCGATCGGCATATTCCACGACTTGCTCCGATACAGCGATTCTCATATCAAGCCACTTGACCAACCAGCAATGGATCCGAGTGAACAGCCAGCGCCGCGGCGAGGTAATCAACCAATCGCCATGAATCGAATTGATCACCTTGGTCCCGGGGATTCTCATTTTAAGCAGAAGCCCATACAGATCGCTTCGTTCTTCATGGCAGTGAATGATATCCGGGCGCTCTTCTCTTAAATAGCGCAGCATCGTGTTGAATTGGCCAAAATCGAAAATCCCTTTCCCTTCGAATTCCACGTAATCGACCGAGACATTGCGGTAGCGCTCACGGAATTCTTCGGTATCGTCATCCGGGCGCTTCATGTAAATCACGGTATATTCGAAACGGTCACGATCCAGGTGCACGCCGCCGTTGAGCATTCCGGAATCAGGCCCGCCCCAGCCGGTGCGGGAGATTGCCCGCAGATGCATAATTCGAATCTTTCGCATGTCGATTGCCTAAGGACTTTGTACGAAATAAGTCAGGCAGGATGATATGTCAATCGTTATTGTAGCGTCCGACATGGTGCGCACGGCGCACCAATCGGACGGCAGGAACTTGTCGAACTTAATTCATGCACGTTCCCAACCCGTATCTACATCCCTCCGGGTGGGAAGCCGCACGAAGGCATTGCTCACGCAAAACGACGGCTGCGATGGCGGTGCTCGCTCCCGGTTTCAACATGGCAAAGAGCAGGCCGCCAGACAAGCGGTTGTCCCGCTAAAGCGTACCATTCTGCCGCAATACGCAGGAGAATGTTCGAAACAGAATCTGCAGGTCCAACCACAAACAGCTGTGTTCGATATAGGCGATATCGAGGCGCAGGCGGACGTCGAATTCTGTCGAACCACGGCCGACGATCTGCCATAAGCCGGTGATGCCGGGGGTAACATCGAGCCGTTCGGTCTGCCACAGTTGATACGTGTCGGAAGAAAACGAAGTCGGCCGCGGTCCCACGAGGCTCATGTCACCACGAATGACGTTGATGAGCTGTGGCAGTTCATCCAGGCTGGTCTTGCGCAAAAACCATCCGACGCGGGTAATCCGAGGATCGTTGGAAATCTTGAAGTCCGGGTATTGCAGTTCGTTCAAATGCTGAAGCTGCTCTTTCAGCTCATCGGCATTGACCACCATTGTCCGAAACTTGTACATCGAAAACCGACGGCCGCCCTTGCCGGTTCTTTGTTGAAGAAAAAAGACCGGGTCAAAAGGAGATTCCAGTTTTATCAGCAGCGCGCACAGAGCGAGCACCGGCGCCCACAGCGGAGAGATCAACGTCACGATCAGAAGATCCAGCCCCCGCTTGGTGCGCATGTATGCTGTTCGCCGCAATATTCGTCGTTCCGGTCGCAACGACTCCAGCCATCGAAGCCGATGATCAAATGCCGAATCCTTATCCGAATTCACTGGATCGTTTTTTCCTGGTTGTTGATCTCTGGTGATCATGGGGTACCTTTATTTCTGCTTCAAATTCAGAGACATCGGTCGTATTCTGACTGTTTTCCGACTGTCGTTCGGCTTCTTTCAGCAACTCTTCGAATGTGAGAGCGCCGTCCGGAAACGAGGCGATGCCACACTCAATGTTTACTCCAGCCAGCTTGGCATCATTGATCGCCTTGATCCGCTCACGCAACTCCGGCAACTCCTTCGCGTCCGTTTCAGGACACACAATGATGAAACGGCGGCGGGCCGTATCCTCGATGAGAAAGTCGGATCGACGGGTAATCGCCACCATCTTTGTTGCAAGAAGGTTGAGAAGATAGCGGGTTGTCAATGCCAGCTTGACTTCGTTGACAAGATGATTGAACCAATCCTGAATCGATTCGACGCTCGGTTTCACTACGATGATGCCGAGCGGACGGTTGTGCCGCCGACTTTTGTTCAGCTCCAATGTGATGCGTTCCGTTGCTTCGTCGAGCTTTGTCACACGCGACCCGATCTCCGGGAAAATCAATTGATGAACGACGGATTCAAAATCACTCAGGACATTGGATAATCTGGCCCCGAGCATGACGACGACCGTGAGAAGCGTAACCTCCGTTACGGTGACATAGGTGGCAATGCCGCCCAGGATAGGATGGTCATTGAAAACAAACAGCTTCAAAATACAATAGACTAGCACCATTATCGCCGCCAGGATATAGGGCGGCCACTGCAGGCGGGGCTGCAGAACCAGTACCGCCACAATTCCCCCGCTCCCCAGCGCATAGACGAAAGTACTCAGGTTGATGAGGTCGGTTCCACCAAAATCGAGCCGCTCGATGTTCATCAACACCGTCAAACAGAGCACCAAAAGAATGACCAGCCAGCGAAGTTGTTTCATGATCCGTGCTTTTCAGGTGAAACGTTGAGATTTGGTATTGTTATTTTGAATCAACCGTTGTTGAACGCCGGACGAGAGCCAATTCGGCCTAGGAGGCTGTCCAAGAATAGAGATCATAGCGAGGGCGAGGCTGATTGGCCGCAGTAGGTCATTCTATTCTCGGACAGCCTCCTAGACTCCCCCGATGCTCCCGGGCCGTCGTCAGCACCTGATTCCGAGCAGGAGTCTTGTCGCCTTTGTTTTCACGCCAAAAAAGCCAACCTGTCGGCTCGGTTTGTGAAATATTACCATCAAAACCACGGGGGCACCATGGAAATAATACCGCGAAGGCGCACGCAGGATTCGAGCCGCCAATATCCATTACACCGTATCAGACAGAAGCGGGCACGTACAGTTCAGTTGACGGTCGCCGAAAACATTGTCGATTCGCGCCACCGGCGGCCAATATTTATCGAAGTGCGATTCGGCGAGCGGAAAAAACGCCTGCTTTTTTGAATAAGGAAAATCCCAGCGGTCGCGGATCAGCAGAGAATGGGTGTGCGGTGCATTGCGCAGGAGGTTGTTTCGAGGATCGGCCTCCCCGCGTTCGACAGCAGCAATTTCCCGCCGGATGCCGATCATCGCTGCACAAAACCGGTCGATTTCGCGCTTGTTTTCGCTCTCGGTGGGCTCGATCATCAAGGTGTCGTGCACGGGAAAAGAGACAGTCGGTGCATGAAACCCGTAGTCGATCAGCCGCTTGGCCACGTCGTCGACGGTGATGCCGCACGCGGCCTTGATGGGGCGAAGGTCGATGATGCATTCGTGGGCGACCATGCCATTCTTCCCGGTGTACAGTATCGGATAATGCGGCGCCAGGCGCTGGGCGATGTAATTGGCGTTCAAAATCGCCACCAGCGTCGCCCGCTTCAAACCGGTATTGCGCATCATCGCGATATAGGCCCAGGATATGGTCAGAATGCTGGCCGAACCCCAGGGGGCGGCGGCTACGGTGCCGATCGTCCCGGCCTCGCCGGCGGCCGGATTGACGCCTTGAACGACCGGATGATCAGGCAGGTAGGGTGCCAGGTGCGACTTGACGCCGATCGGCCCCACGCCGGGCCCGCCCCCGCCGTGAGGAATGGCGAAGGTTTTATGCAGATTGATGTGGGCCACGTCGGCACCGATATGGCCGGGCCGACACAGACCCACCAGCGCATTGAAATTGGCGCCGTCCAGATAGACCTGTCCGCCGCATCGATGAACGATCCCGCAGATCCTGATGATCGCCTCCTCGAACACACCGTGGGTGGAGGGATAGGTGATCATCAGGGCCGCCAGACGGTCGGCATGCTCGCCGGCCTTCGATTCGAGATCGTCGACGCTGACATTGCCGTTATCGTCGCAGGCCACCACGATGACTCGAAGGCCCGCCAGTGCGGCGCTTGCCGGGTTGGTGCCGTGAGCGGAAGCCGGAATCAGACAGATGTCGCGCTGCCCCTCACCGCGCTGCTCGTGGTATTTGCGGATCACCATCAGACCGGCGTACTCGCCCTGGGAGCCGGCATTGGGCTGCAGCGAAAATGCATCGAACCCGGTCAGATCGCAGAGCATGTTTTCCAGTTCGTAAAACAGCTGCTGGTAACCTTGCGCCTGATCCAGAGGAACGAACGGGTGCATGGCGTTGAACTCCCGGTAGGAGAGCGCCTGCAGCTCGGTCGCTGCGTTGAGCTTCATGGTGCATGAGCCCAACGGGATCATCGATCGGTCGAGGGCGATATCCTTGCGGGCAAGGCCGCGCATGTAGCGCATTATTTCGGTTTCGCAGTGGTAGCGATGAAACACCGGATGGCTCAGAATTCGATCGCTGCGCAGCAGCGATTCCGGAACGCTCTCGCCGACGGTTTGATCCAGCGCATTCAGATCCAGCGGCTCGCCGAAGTTGGTCGAGAACGCCCGCCACAGTGCTCGGACATCGAGGCGGGTAATGGTTTCATCGAAAGCGACCCCTAAATAATCGCCGTCGAATATGCGCAGATTGATGCCGGATTCACGGGCATGCGCGGCGATGCGGCGGGCGCGTCCCGGGACCGAGATGGTGATGGTGTCGAAAAAGGCTTCGGTCACGACATTGTGACCCAGACGCTTTAAGCCTTCGGCCAGGATCCCGGCCAGTCGGTGGACGCGGCCGGCGATCAGCCGCAACCCCTCCGGTCCATGATAGATGGCGTAAAACCCGGAAATGATCGCCAGCAGCACCTGCGAGGTGCAGATGTTGCTGGTCGCCTTTTCCCGGCGAATGTGCTGCTCGCGGGTCTGCAGCGCCATGCGCAGAGCGGGTTGGCCCAGGTGATCGCGCGAAACACCAATGATGCGCCCGGGCATGCTGCGCTTGTAGTCGTTCCGTGTCGCAAAAAAGGCGGCGTGCGGACCGCCGTAGCCCATCGGCACACCGAACCGCTGGGCACTGCCGATGACGATGTCCGCCCCCATTTCACCCGGAGGCTTCAACAAAACGAGCGCAAGCGGGTCGGCGGCCACGGTGAGCAGCGCCGATTGCGCATGCAGCTGTTCCGCCACAGCGCTCCAGTCACGGACTTCGCCACTCGAACCGGGATATTGAACCAGTGCGCCGAAGAGATCCAACGGCTCCATTTCGGTCGCCGGGTCGCCGGTGATGATTTCAAACCCCAGCCCGTGCGCCCGCGTTTCCAGCACCGCAAGGGTTTGCGGATGGCAGTCGCAATCGACAAAAAAGCGATGGGTCGATTTTTTCACCAGTCGCTTCGACATGGCCATCGCTTCGGCTGCGGCGGTGGCTTCATCGAGCAATGAAGCGTTCGCCAGCTCCATGCCGGTCAAATCCACGATCATCTGTTGAAAATTCAGCAGCGCTTCCAGCCGCCCCTGGCTGACCTCTGACTGATAAGGCGTATAGGCCGTATACCAGCCGGGATTTTCCATAACGTTGCGTTTGATCGCCGCCGGCATGATGGTGCCGTAATAGCCCATGCCGATCATCGACACCAGCACCCGGTTGCGGCTGCGCATTTTACGCATGTAGCTGATGACGGCGCGTTCGCTGAGATTCTCCTCCAGCGAAAGCGGCGTGTCCGAGACGATGTCGTCCGGGACCGCAGCGGAAACGATCTCTTCCAGCGATTTGAGCCCCAGCGTCTCGAGCATCGTCTGGATCTGGGTTCGGTCCGGTCCGATATGACGCCTGATGAAATCACCGGGCATTTCCAATTGATCGAGGGTCTGACGTGGTGCGGCCATGGTAGTTATCCCGACTCACCTCTGAAATAACGATGTTCGACAAACGGCAGCGAGGCCACGCGAACCGGATAGGCCCGGCCGCGCAACTGAGTGATCAGCCCGGTCCCGGCCCCGGCGTATTCGGCATCGACATAGCCCATTGCGATCGGCGCATTGACGGTCGGACCGAAGCCGCCGCTGGTGACCCTGCCGATGACCTCGTCCTGCCGGTTCAACAACGTCGCGCCCCCCCGAACCGGAGCGCGGCCTTCCGGCTTCAGACCGACCCGCCGTCGAACAGGTCCGCTGCGGAGCTGCTCGAGAATGATCTCCGCACCGGGAAATCCTGCCGGCTGCACGCCGTTTCGATAGACCTGAGCCACGACCCAACCCAATCCGGCCTCCACCGGTGTGATCGTTTCATCGATGTCATGCCCGTACAGACAGAGCCCGGCCTCGAGACGAAGCGAATTACGGGCACCGAGCCCGGCAGCCTCGACTCCCGGCTGCGACAGCAACAGCCGCGCCAGCCGGTCGGCCTGCCGTGTCGGCATCGACAACTCGTAGCCGTCTTCGCCGGTATAGCCGCTGCGGGTCACGAAGCATTCGATCGCATCGATTTCGACCACCCGGGCCGACAGGAAAGGCATGGTCTCGGTGCCAGGAGCCAAACGCGCCATGACACTCACGGCCTTTGGCCCCTGCAGAGCCAGCAACGCCTGTTCGGACAGCTCGGTGATTCGGCACCGGTCAGTCAGGTGCGTGCGTAGATGCGCCGGATCGTCTTCTTTGCGGGCGGCATTGACCACGAGAAACAGATGGTCGCCGCCATTGGTGATCATCAGATCATCGAGGATCCCGCCGTTGGGTCGAGTGAACACCGTATAGCGCTGGCGGTGAACCGGGAGATCGGTCAACGAGCTCGGCACCAGGATCTGAAGTTCGGCGGCCGCTTCGCCGACAATCCGGATCTGGCCCATGTGCGAAATATCGAACAGGGCAGCGGCGCTTCGGGTGTGAGTATGTTCGTGAATGATGCCCCGCGGATAATGAAGCGGCATTTCGTAGCCTGCGAACGGCACCATCTTCGCGCCGAGCTCTCTGTGCAGGGCATCGAGTGGGGTTTTCTTCAAGCTTTTGGGGTCCTGCGTTACCGTCATAAGAACTTGCTACGTGATTGATGTCGACCGGGACAAAGTTACGCAATGCGCATCCTACTCGGCCTGCCCGGTCGAACCAGTGGGCACCGTTACCGATGAAAGGTCGCCCTGAATGATGTTGGCGACATCGTCGAAGTAGCCCGTACCCACCTCCTGCTGGTGATCGACGAAGGTGTAGCCACGGTCGGCTGCGGCGAATTCCGGCTCCTGAATGCGTTCGATATAGGCGGTCATACCGCGGTGGAGATAGTCGTCGGTCAGCTCGAACATGTTGTACCACATGTCGTGGATGCCGGCGAGCGTGATGAATTGGTACTTGTACCCCATGGCACCCAGTTCCCTCTGGAATTTGGCGATCGTCGCATCATCCAGATGCCTCTTCCAATGGAAGGAGGGGGAGCAGTTGTATGCCAGAAGCTGTTCCGGATACTCCCTGCGAATCGCCTCGGCGAACTGCCTGGCTTTATCCAGATCCGGGAGCGCGGTCTCACACCACACCAGGTCGGCATACAGCGCGTAGGCGAGACCGCGCGCGATGGCCTGGTCGATGCCGGGTATAGTCACATAAAAGCCTTCGGCCGTGCGCTCGCCGGTGACGAACGGCCGGTCGTTTTCATCGATGTCGGAGGTCAGCAGAGCGGCTCCGCAGGCGTCGGTTCGAGCCAGCAGGATGGTCGGCACACCCATGGTATCGGCGGCGAAGCGTGCGGCCGTCAGCTTGTGGACAGCCTCCCGGGTCGGAACCAGCACTTTGCCGCCCAGATGCCCGCATTTCTTGACGGATGCCAGCTGATCCTCGAAATGGACCGCGGCAACGCCCGCCTCGATCATCGCCTTCATCAGCTCGAAGGCATTCAGCACACCGCCGAAACCGGCTTCGGCATCGGCGATGATCGGCACGAAATAATCGATCGCGTCGCTGCCCTTGGCCCATTGAATCTCGTCGGCGCGGCGAAAGGCGTTGTTGATGCGCCGGATCATCGCCGGCATGGAGTTGGCCGCGTACAGCGACTGATCCGGGTACATCGTCTCCGATGTGTTGCCGTCGGCAGCCGCCTGCCAACCGGAAAGATAGACGGCTTTGATGCCGGCCTTCACCTGCTGCAGCGCCTGACCTGCGGTCACCGCACCCAGGCAACCGACGTAATCGTCTTCGTTCATCAGCCGCCAGAGTTTTTCCGCCCCCCGGCGCGCAAGCGTGTACTCCTCCTGAATCGAGCCTCGCAGGCGAACGACATCTTCGGCGCGGTAATCGCGCCTGACGGTGCGCCATCGCGGATCCTCTCTCCACGCCTTCTCCAGCTGCCTGATTTGTGCTTCTCTCGACATTGTTTTCTCCAGCCGATTAAGGGCCGATGACACAGTCAGCCATCATCTCATACCCCAAGAACACATGCCAAAGCCTCATCTCTGCCATTCTGGAAGGTGAAAGGAATGGTGTTGATTCCTCAAAGCTTTCCAATCAAAGCATCGGCGAATTCACTGCATTTGACCTCTGTTGCATTGTCCATCAGCCGGGCAAAATCATAGGTAACCGTTTTCTGGCCGATCACGGCGTTCATCGCGGAAACGATACGGTCCGCAGCTTCGGTCCATCCCATATAACGCAGCATCATTTCGCCGGAGAGAATTAGCGAGCCCGGATTGACCTTGTCGAGATCGGCGTACTTGGGCGCTGTTCCATGGGTCGCTTCGAACACGGCGGTGCCGGTGATGTAGTTGATGTTGCCGCCCGGGGCGATACCGATGCCGCCGACCTGCGCGGCGAGTGCATCGGAGAGATAGTCCCCGTTCAGATTCAAGGTGGCGATCACATCGAATTCGGTCGGCCGGGTCAGGACCTGCTGCAGCGTAATATCGGCAATCGCATCCTTGATCAGAATTTTGCCGCTCTCCATCGCCCTTTTCTGTTCCTCGTCGGCCGCTGCCTGACCTCGATCGGCCCGCGTTCTTTCCCATTGATCCCAGGTATAGGTCTGCCCGGAAAACTCCCGTTCCGCCAGAGCATATCCCCAGTTGCGAAAAGCGCCCTCGGTAAATTTCATGATATTGCCCTTGTGAACCAGGGTGACGCTTTTGCGCTGGTTGGCAACGGCATACTCGATCGCCGCTCGAACGAGTCGCTCAGTTCCTTCCCGCGAAACCGGTTTGATGCCGACGCCGGAGGATTTTGGAAAGCGAATTTTGCTGTAGTGATCGGGAAATGACTCTTTCAACAAGGTGAGGAATTTTTCGTTTTCCTCGGACCCCGCTTCGAATTCGATGCCTGCATAGATGTCTTCGGTGTTTTCCCTGAAAATCACCATATCGACGTTTTGAGGATTTCGCACCGGCGATGGAACCCCTCGATACCAGCGTACCGGACGCAGGCAGACATAGAGGTCCAGCAGCTGCCGCAGCGCCACGTTGAGCGAGCGGATGCCGCCGCCGATCGGCGTTGTCAAAGGGCCTTTGATCGACACCAGGTATTCCCGGCACATCTCGACAGTTTCGTCGGGCAGCCAGGTATCGAACAACTGATTGGCTTTCCCCCCCGCATAGACCTCCATCCAATGAATCCGGCAGTCTCCTCGATAGGCTCTCTCCACCGCCGCATCGAGCACGCGAGATGTGGCGCGCCAGATATCCGGTCCGGTGCCATCGCCTTCGATGAAAGGAATGATGGGATTGTCGGGTACCTCGAGTTTGCCGTTGCGAACGGTGATTCTGCCCCCACCACCAGACGGGTCAATGTGTCGGTTGGTCATATGTGTATGCGCCTTTTTGAGTTATGTTGGACCGCTACCCAGCGGGATGTATACGTTGATTTTAAGGGATCGGAAACGGCTAGTACAGGAGGAAGCCCGTTGCAAGGACCAAGGCGGTAAGCGTTTCAGCATTCTGGTTGCGGCACGCAACGCATCTCAGACCATCCGACGATACGGATATACTAGGAGGCTGTCCGCCTTTCTTTTTCAGGAAAACAAAATGCGTGCACGATTACAGAAATGGGAAAACAGCCAAGGCCTTAGAATCCCAAAAACGTAAATATTCGACGAACCCAT
>DEII01000022.1:0-11273 GCA_002352385.1 Methylococcaceae bacterium UBA2778
AACGTCACCCGGCTACCCGACTCCCCGCTACGGCGTGCGAAAACACGCGGTAGCGGGGTCTACCGGGCATTTAAAATCATAGCGCATAGCCGGCACATTTGCGCTTATGGCTACACTGTCTAAAGAATCATCTAAAATCAGTGCTATACAAACACAGACGCATGGATCTCGTTGCATCGGGAAATTCTCCAGCAATCACGTCCTGTAAAAATACGCCGCTTCGGCCCATATTACGCTTGCAGGGAGGGCAATTTCAACTATTCTGTTCAATAGCCCTGCAAAGAAACATAGAACGGTCATGCCGGAAAACAGCAACTCTTCTCCTTTTCTGACACAGGTCCGGGATGCGATCCGAGTTCGTCACTACAGCATCCGGACCTACAGAGCTACAAGGCTAGATCACCGCCTCTGCCTGTAGATCCGCATGATACGAGGAGCGAACCAGCGGCCCGCTGGCGGTATGGGAGAACCCCATCTTTTTTCCCAGCACCGCCAGCCGATCGAATTCCGCCGGCGGGACGTAACGGCTGACCGGAAGATGGTGGAGGCTCGGCTGCAGGTATTGGCCGAGCGTCAACATATCGACGCCATGCCGGCGCAGATCCCGCATCACCTGTTCGATCTCCTCGCCGGTTTCACCAAGCCCGAGCATCAACCCCGATTTGGTGGGAACACCCGGCTGCAGTCGTTTGACTTCCCGCAGCAGTTCGAGTGAATGTTCATAGTCGGCCCCCGGCCGGGCCTGTTTGTAGAGACGGGGAACGGTTTCGAGGTTGTGATTGAACACGTCCGGCGGCGCCTCATCGAGAATATCGAGGGCGGCCTGCATTCGACCGCGAAAATCGGGTACCAGGATTTCGATTTTCGTTGCCGGGCTCATTCGCCGTATCGCCCGTATGCAGTCGGCAAAGTGCCCGGCCCCGCCATCGCGCAGATCGTCGCGGTCGACCGATGTGATCACCACATAGCGCAGTTGCATGGAATGAATGGTCTGTGCCAAGTGCTGCGGCTCTTCGCCGTCGAGCTGCCGCGGCCGGCCGTGGGCGACATCGCAGAAGGGGCAGCGTCGCGTGCAGAGATCACCCATGATCATGAAGGTGGCCGTTCCTTTGTTGAAGCATTCGCCCAGATTGGGGCAGGCGGCCTCTTCGCAGACGGTAAAGAGGTTGTTTTGGCGCAGGGCCTTTTTGATCCGGCTGACGTTGGCGCCGACCGGCGCTTTGGCCCGTATCCAAGCCGGTTTGCGCAGAGGCTGCGTGGTGGGCGCCACCTTGATCGGTATCCGCGCCAGCTTGGCGGCGTTTCGCTGATGGGTGTCGGGGGCTTTGCGCGATGGGGCTTGATGGGTGTCCGGATCAGTCATGTCAGGGTTCTTTCTTGAGTTGGGGTCTTTGGCGGAACCGCTTCGCGTTCCACCCTACGTGCTCTGGAATCAGGGATCAGAAAACAGACTCATCCGTTCTGATTCCTGATCCCAGATCCTGGTTTCCCGGTGGCGCAACCGCTTCTCGTTCCGCCCTGCGTTCTTGTTTTATCAGCGCTTGAATGCAATCATACAGGCAAAATTGAACCAGCGGAAATAGGTGTCGATGGCGCTGAAGCCGCAGCGTTCCAGGAGCGCATGGTTTTCATCGATTCGATAGGGCACTAGTACGTTTTCGAGCGCTTCGCGCTTGTTCCGGATCTCTTCGTCGCTATAGCCGCTGCGGCTTGCCTTGTGACGCAGATAGTGTTCGATGTAAAGGCGATTCAGCAGGCCGTCCGACACCAGAACCTTCTCGGACAGAAACAGTGTGCCGCCCGGCCGCAGCGCTGAATGGATGGTAGCGATCAGCGCCTGCCGGTGGCTCGGCTTGACGAACTGCAGCGTCCAGTTCATCAGCACGACATCGCACTCCGGCAGTTGCAGGCAAACATCCAGATTGGCTTCCTCCAGCACAACCCGGCCGGCGTCGATGCGATCAGCCAGTTTGACGCGGGCCTGCGCCAGCATGTGCGGTGAATTGTCGATGCCGCGAAAGCGGGCCGAGGCGGGACACCGTTCGTGCTTCACGATCTGGTCGATCGTAGTGCCGGTCGAACAGCCAAGGTCGCAGGTCAGGCTCTCTTCCTCCGGCAGCAGGTCCAACACCAACTCGGCCTGCATCCGCTGGATTTCATCATAGTACGGCACGCTGCGCGCGATCATATCATCGAATACGCGGGCGACGCGCTCGTCGAAGCGGAAGGCTTCGACGCTCCCATGATTCCGGAAGATCGTATCTTTGTCCGTCATGGGCCGGCCACGACGGCTGCCGCCGATTCCGGAGCGACCAGTTCGGTGTAATCGAGCACCTCCATGAGTTGGCCAATCACCGGAACCATTACTTCATGAAGGCCAATGGGCCCGACCAGATCGCTCAGCTGGGTTATCCGCAGGCCGCTGAAGCCGCAGGCGTCGATGCCGGAAAAAGGCGAAAGGTCCATGCAGACATTTAGGCTGAGTCCATGATAGCTGCACCCGCGGCGTATGCGCAGACCGATCGAGGCGATCTTGGCGGCGTCGATATAGACGCCGGGCGCATCACGACGGGTTTCGGGAGCCAGTCCGTATTGCTTCAAGACGCCGGCGGCCGTCTCCTCCAAAGCGCTGACCAGGCGGCGGATGCCCAGCCGTTTGCGCTGCAGGTCGATCATCGTGTAGACGATCAGCTGGCCGGGACCGTGATAGGTCGCCTGTCCGCCCCGGTCCGAAGCGACCACCGGGATGCCGCCCGGATCGATGATGTGCTCCGCTCGCCCGTTGAGGCCTTGAGTATAAACCGGCGGGTGTTCCAGCAGCCAGATTTCATCCGGTGCATCGTCGCTCCGGTTGTCGACGAACTGTTTCATGGCCTGCCAGGTTTCAACGTAATCCTGCAGCCCGAGGGTGCGGACAATCAGTTCCGTCGCCATCGAACCAGCTGGTCTAAAGCGTCATGAGCACATCGGCGCAGTCGCTCAACTCCCGATAGATGGCATGGATCTGCGCCAGGCTGGTGGCCGTGATGGTGACAGTCACCGAGGTATATTTACCGCCTGAGCTGGGACGGCTTTTGACTGCTCCTTCCCGAAGGTCGGGAACGTGTTTGCAAATGATTTCGATGACACGAAGATCGAGCTCGCGGTCGGCATGGCCCAGCGCCTTGATGGGAAACTGGCAGGGAAATTCCAGCAGCGTCTCTTCGTTCATCTCCTGCTTCTGGCTCATGGCGATCGCAGCAATTGCTTATAGGCCTGGTAGATGCCATACATGCGGCGCCAGACGGGGCCGGCCGCGCCATCGCCGACACACTTGCCGTTCAGCTCGACCACCGGAAGAATTTCACGGGTCGAGCTGGTCAGCCAAATCTCATCGGCGAAGGGCAATGCTTCGGCCGAAATGGTCTCTTCCCTGGCCTCGATGGCATTGGCGTGCGCCAGCTCGAGCACCAGGTCTCTGGTAATGCCGGGCAGAAGATCGTGGCTTTTCGGGGGGGTGACAAGCACGTCGTCGATCACCGCAAACACATTGCTTGCCGCGCCTTCGGAGACGACCCCGTCGCGAATCAGGATCGCTTCCGCACAGTTCCGATCAAGGGCTTCCTGGCGCAGAAGGATGTTGGCCAGCAGCGTGATTGCCTTGATCTGGCACAGTTTCCAGCGGGTATCGTCGAGCGTGATCGCGCCTACTCCGGCATGAACATCGTAGGGGGGGTCCAGCTCGGAGCTCATTGCAAACACGGTCGGCGTCGACTTCGCCGGCATTGCATGATCTCTTTTTTCTGCGACGCCGCGTGCGACCTGCAGATAGACCGAGCGGTCACGGTCATCGGGCAGCAGCCGGTTGAGAATCGTCTGCCATTCCTGGTGGATCAGCGGCGGCCTGATCCGAACCTGATCGAGGCTGCTTTCCAGTCGGGAGAGATGCTCATCCAGTCGGAACAGCCGGCCGCCATAGGCCGGGATGACCTCATACACACCGTCGCCAAAAAGAAAACCGCGATCCAGCACGGAAATCCGTGCCTCCTCGAGCGGTAGGAATCGGCCGTTCAGGTAAACGATGTCGTTTTCGGCTGCCATATCGAACGAAGCTGGTTACTGAGGTCCCTTCACCCTAAGCCTCTCCCAGGGGGGGGGAGGGAGCTGCGGGAACTCTGGTCGCTTGCGGATTTTTCCATTGACGAAGGGCGACAGGGGGGTGAATAGATACGAACGAAGCGCTCCTCTCTTTTACTCTAAGAGAAGGAGGGCCCGATCGTACAGCCGGCGAAACAAATTACCTTCAGGCACCGATTGCAACGCAGTCAAAGGTTTCTGTACGATCTCCTCGTCGCTCAGCGTGATGGTCAGTTTGCCCAAAGGCTGGGCCTGCTCCACCGGCGCGATGATCAGTTGGTCGATGTCCAGCGTGGCATTCAGGTTTTTGAATTGGCGCCGAGGAATCGTAACATAGAGGTCCTCCTGCAGACCAAGTGGCAGCTCGGTGGTATCGCCCTTCCAGACTCTCGCCTCGGTAAGCTTCTCGTTGGCCCCATACAACCGGTGCGTTTCAAAAAAGCGAAATCCGTAGTTGATGAGCGCCTGCGTTTCACCGGCCCGCGCACTCTCGCTTCGGGTTCCCATCACCACCGAGATCAAGCGCATGTCATCCCGCTTGGCAGAAGCGACAAGGCAGTAGCCCGCCTCCTCGGTATGGCCGGTCTTGACGCCGTCCACCGCCTTGTTCCGCCACAAAAGTTTATTGCGGTTATGTTGTTTGATCTTGTTGTAGGTGAACTCCTGGATCGAGTGCCACCCATAATATTCAGGGAACTCTTTGATCAGCGCCCGCGTGAGAATGGCAAGATCGCGGGCGGTGGTGTAATGCTCCTCCGCCGGAAGCCCGGTGCTGTTGCTGTAATGGGTGTCCTTCATCCCCAGGCGTTTGGCCTGCTGGTTCATCATCTGAGCAAATGTCGCTTCATCGCCGGCGACGTGCTCGGCCACAGCGACGCTGGCGTCATTGCCCGATGCGATAATGATCCCTTTCAAAAGATCTTCCAGCGCTACCTGCTTGTTGACTTCGATGAACATGCGTGACCCAGGCGTTTTCCAGGCATTCTTGCTGACGATCACTTGATCCGACAGCTGCAGGTTGCCGTTGGCGAGCTCGCGGAACACCACGTACACGGTCATGATTTTTGTCAGACTGGCCGGAGCCAGCCGTTCATCCGGATTTTTTTCCGCAAGCATCTTGCCGCTGTTCGCGTCTTCGAGCAGATAACTCGTCGCCGCAAGCTTGGGCGGTTGGGGAATCAATATTTGCTCACCGCCGAGAACCTGAGCGGATAAAGTCAGGAGGGATATGAACAGCAGTGAGAATGCGAGTCGAGTTGTTTTCACCGGTTAGTCAGCCGCTAGTGTTTCGTAAGAGTTGAATGGTGCTATTGTATCATGGCCGCTGGCGGACTCGGTCGTTCGCCGATCAAGCGCACGGCAATGATGCAAGCCACCGCAGCCAACCAGTAACCTGTTCATCCGCGTGTCGTCTTTTCGAACCGGGACCGAATGGCCTCGCTGAGTTGGTAGACCGCCATTGCGTACAGCTGGCTGTGGTTGTAACGGGTGATGACATAAAAATTATGCAGCGCCAGCCAATACTCGGGGCCGTGCTCACCATTGAGCCGAAGCAGTTTGGCTTTGGTCGCGGACGGCTGGCGTGGTGAAACGCTGACGCCCCATTTGGCCATTTGCGCCAACGTGTAACGGGGTTCAAGCCCCTCGGTCAAGGCTTTTCGAAAATCGCTGCCGCTCACGGCAGCCCGGTAGGCGATTGCTTCCCCTTTACGCCATCCATGCTTGTCGAAGTAGTTGCCGACACTGGCGATCACATCGGCACGGTTATGCCAGATATCGCGCTTGCCGTCGCCCTCGAAATCGGCGGCATAACGGCGGAAGCTGCTCGGCATGAACTGCGGCAGACCCATGGCGCCGGCATAAGAGCCTTTCGGTGCCGCAGGCACGATCCCTTCTTCCCGGCAAAGAAGCAGGAACTGCTCCATCTCTTTGCGAAAAAAAGCGCTGCGCTTGGGGTAGTCGAACGCCAGGGTCGACAGTGCGTCGATCACCCGGTAGGAACCGGTATTGCCGCCATAGCGGGTCTCGACGCCGATGATGGCGACGATGATCTCGGCGGGTACTCCGAAATGCTTCTGCACGGCACTCAGCGTTTGCCGATTGTTGCGCCAGAATTTGACGCCGCCGTCGACCCTCGCGCCGGTGACAAAGATATTGCGGTAGGCGTGCCAGGGTTTAGCTTCGGCCGGCCTGGAAATGGCTTTCAGTATGCTTTGCTTGACTGCGACATTCCGAAATACATCATACAAAGTTTGTCGGTTGAAGTGGTGCTCACGGACCATTTCATCGATGAATGCGGCCACTTCGGGGCGCTCCGAGATCGGTTTCGCCGCGGCGGGGGTGAGAATAAACAGACACAGCAGAGCCGTTGCCATGCAAACAGTACGCAGATATTTCATTGTGTTGGGATAGTTTCGGCAGGCGTTGCACAGCATGTACACAAGCACTATATCATTCCCGGGCAGTGGATGAAAAAACTTGTTGCCTCCCCGTTTATCGTTCCCATCAACATCGCAGAACCGACCACCCCGCACGACACATCTGCTGCAGCACACGATAGAGCGATCGTCAGGTCAACCCGGAATGAGCTTCGGATGCGTCCGGATCGACATCAGGATGCCGAATCCCGCGAACAAAGTCACCATCGAGGTTCCTCCGTAGCTGATCAGCGGCAGAGGTATGCCAACGACAGGCAGTATACCGATAACCATGCCGATATTGACAAAAATATAAACGAAAAAGGTGATGGTCAGCCCCCCGGCCAGCAGTTGGCTGTAGGTATCGTTGGCTTGGGCGGCAATAAAAAGACAGCGGCCGGTGACGAGCAGATACACCACCAGCAAAGTCACACAGCCCAACAGCCCGAACTCTTCGGCGAAAACGGCAAAGATGAAATCAGTGAAGCGCTCCGGCAGGAAATCGAGATGCGACTGGGTGCCGTTGAGCCAGCCTTTGCCGTAAAGCCCACCGGAACCGATGGCGATCTTTGACTGGATGATATGATAGCCCCGCCCCAGCGGATCGCTTTCCGGATTCAACAGCATCTTCACCCGGTCGCGCTGATAATCGTGCATAAAATGCCACAGCACCGGCGTCAAACTGATGCAGACGGCGATCGATCCGATCAACAGGCGCCAGGAGATGCCGGCGACGAACAGCACGGCGGCGCCGGAACAGGCGATGAGCAGCGCGGTTCCCAGGTCCGGCTGTTTGGCGATCAATGCAGTCGGGATCAGAATCAACACCAGGGCGCAGGCAAGGTGCAGCCAGCGAGGAGGAAGCGGGCGAGCAGCCAGGTACCACGCGAGCATCATCGGGGTTGCGATCTTCAGCATTTCAGACGGTTGAAAACGGAAAAAACCCAGATTGAGCCAGCGCTGGGCGCCTTTTCCGATCGTGCCGATGACCAGAACCGCCAGCAGCAGCACGATGCCGATCACAAAGAGCGCAAGCGAATAGCGCTTCAACGTTTGCGGCTGAACTTGAGCAAGACCAAGCATCAACACAAAAGCGACGCCGAGCCGGACGGCTTGCCGGACGAGCAGGTCCGGATTCTGGCCTCCCGCACTATAAAGAATGAGAAAGCCAATGCCGCATAACAGAATCAGCCCCGCCAATAAGGGCGCATCGACATGAAGTTTCTGCAGCAGGGTGCCGGCCTGATTGGGCTGCATGCTCAAATGCTGCGGCTGAGTATGCGACTGAAGAGGCATCAGGATTCCTCCAGATACTGCGCGATGACCTGAGCGGCGATGGGTGCAGCGACCGAGCTGCCGTGGCCGCCGTTTTCGACGATGACCGCGATTGCGATTCGGGGATGGTCGGCCGGTGCAAAGGCGATGAAAAGCGCGTGATCACGCAGTTTTTTGGCCACCTTGTGTTCTTGGTATTGCTCCGTCTGCTTCACCGTAAAGACCTGGGCGGTACCGGTTTTTCCGGCAATTTGATAGGGTATACCCACCCCTATCCGGCGAGCTGTCCCTCTCGCGCTATGAACGACGTCCACCATCGCCCGGATAATAATATTGAGGTGGTTTGAGTTGAGGCTGAGTCGTTCTTCCTTTGCCTGCTGCCAGGGCGTGATGCCGTCGAGCGTTTTGGTACGGCTGACCATGTGCGGGTAGACCATCCGCCCGCGGTTGGCCAGGATTGCAGTCGCTCTGGCGAGTTGCACGGGCGTGACCTGGGTAAACCCCTGGCCGATGCCGGTGATCAGCGTCTCACCGGGATACCAGGCCTGGTTTCGTGCCCGGCGCTTCCATTCGCGCGAGGGCAGCAGGCCCGACTTTTCACCGACAAGGTCGATGCCCGATTTTTCGCCGAATCCGAGTCGTTGGAGAAAGTCGTGCAAACGGTCGATGCCCAGCGTGTGAGCCAGGTCATAAAAGTAAACATCGCAGGATTGCACGATCGCTTTTGTCAGGTCGACGCTCCCATGGCCCCATTTTTTCCAATCCCGGTAGCGGTGACTGAGATTGGGCAGCTGATAGAATCCCGGGCAATGCTTCACGCGTCGTGCCGTGATCACGGAATATTCGAGTCCCGCCAATCCGACGAAGGGTTTGATCGTCGAGCCCGGCGGATACTGGCCGCGCAGAGCCCGATTGAACAGAGGGCGGTCCCCCGATGTTTGCAGCGCGCGGTACGCTTTCATGGAAATACCGTAGACGAAGGGGTTCGGATCGAAACCGGGTTTGCTGACCAGCACCAGCACATCGCCGGTCTCCACCTCGATGGCGGCGACGGCGCCGCTATGCTCGCCGAGCGCGTCATAGGCCGTTTTTTGCAGTCCGATATCCAGGGTCAGATATAGATCTTTGCCTTGGGCGGCAGGAACGGTTTTGATGACACTGATGAAGCGTCCCTGGGCATTGGTTTCGATTTCCTGATAGCCGGCTTGACCATGCAATGCGGTTTCGTAGCTCTGTTCGACCCCAATCTTGCCGATGTGCTGAGTACCCCGGTAATTTCCCGGGTCCAACCTTTTCAGTTCCCGCTCATTGATACGCCCCACGTAGCCCACCACATGCGATGTGACTTCATTGCGGGGGTAGTGGCGTACCAGTCGGGCATGGACTTCGACACCCGGAAAATAGGGGCGGTTGACGAAGAAGCGGGCCAACTCCTCATCGGTCAGGTGCAGGTGCAGCGGTATGCTGGCGAACCCTCTGTGCCTTTTCCTTTGCGCAAGGAACAGCTTGATCTCTTCATCGGTGATTCCCAACAGGGCCTGCAGCCGAACAAGCGTTTCGTCGAGATCCTCGACCTGCTCAGGGGTAATATCAAGGCTGTAGGTCGGAAGATTTTCAGCCAGCATGACGCCGTTGCGATCGTAGATCAGCCCACGCGTCGGCACCACCGGTGAGATCTTGATTCGATTGTTTCGCGAAAGCGATGAGTAGTGCTCGTGCCCCATCACTTGCAGGTAGATCAGGCGGGCCACCAGCCCCAGTGACAGCAGGATAATGACAGCAAGCGTGGCGGTGATGCGGTTCCGGAAGACATTGCCTGCAACACGGTATTTCCTGATCGTCAAGGGGCGGCGGTTGTTGGCGCTCCCGGGCAGCACAACAGCAGAATCAGCGGATTTCATGTTTACGGCTCAATTTGCTCAACAACAGTTCAACCGGAGGCCAAAACAGCGCGCCGGTGAGTGATGGAACCCAGTAAATCCAGCTGATGTGCGGCGTCCCCTGGATCTCTTCGGTCCAAAGAATCAGCAGCTGCGCCGCAGCCAGCATTGCAAGAACCGACAGCGCCTGCTGCGACATCGGAAACAACCGTAAACGCAAGTGCAGTTTCACGCTCAGCCAAGCGATGATCGAATAGGCAAGAGCATGCTGGCCGAGCAGCTGGCCAGTCAACACATCGGTCACCAGGCCGATGAGGAAGGCAGCACCGACGCCGAAGTGTTCAGGAGTGGACAGGCACCAGTATATGATCACCAAAAGTATCCAGTCGGGGCTGTAGAGGGAAAGATCCAGCGGCCATGGAAACACTCTCAATGCCATCGCGCCGACGACGCTGATCACGATCATCGTTGCCGGGCTGCTACTCATTGCCATCGGAACCGTCCCCATTTTGGGCTGTTTTTTCGGAGTCGGGGAACAGAGGAATGGGCGTCGTATTGCTCCAGACCAGCAACAGTTCCCGGCTTCGATCGAGATGCGCGATCGGTTTGGCGCTGATGCTGGCAAACGGTTTGTCCGGCTGCGGTGCCACGCTGGTGACGGTTCCCACCGGATAGCCGTACGGGAAGGTCCCGCCGAGACCGGAGGTGATGAGCAGATCCCCCGGTTTGATGTCGGTATTATTGGGCAGCAGAGGCAAAATCAGCGTATCGATCCGCCCGCTTCCGACCGCGATGGTACGGATTCCATTGCGGTTGAGCTGAACCGGAATGCCATGGTTGGGGTCGGTGATCAGCATCACTTCGGCATTCAGCGGGTTGGCCCGGATGACCTGGCCGACGACGCCATTGGCATCCAATACCGGCTGCCCTTTATAGACGCCGAATCGCCCGCCTTTGTTGACAACGACGATCTGTTCATAGGGCGCGAGATTGACCGATAGCAGTTCAGCGATAAGAACCTGTTCGCCCAGTTTGAAGGAGCTTTCCAGCAGCGCCCGCAAACGGACGTTCTCTTTCTCCAGCTCGGAAAATTTCAACAGCCGGGTTTTATTGACCAGCTGCTCCTGTTTCAAACGCCGGTTCTCAGCGACCAGATTGCTGTAGGTGGATACCGATTCGAACACTGTATTCTGCAGCGTATCAGGCAAAGCGGCAAGATATTGAATGGGATACACTGCGACTGACAGGGCCGCACGGACTGCTGTCAGGTGGTCGCGGCGGTGGTCGGCAACCATCAACAGGACCGAAGCAAGAACCGCCGCCACAACGCGCGTGTTGATGGAGGGGGCTGCGGCAAATATCAGTTTAATGGCGCGATACTCCTGCTTGATCAGACAAAATAGGACAGGGAACAGGGAACAGGGAACAGACGAATGTCCCGTTTCCTCTGTACTAGCCCGAAGATTTCATAAATTTGCGCCGATATCGCGCAGGATATTGGTTTCACAAGGAAATTTCCGAAGAAGTGGCATATCGGTGACTACGGCCGACTGAGCAAATATTTCTTGTGGAATCAAGAGACAAG
>DEII01000022.1:11304-26467 GCA_002352385.1 Methylococcaceae bacterium UBA2778
AGCATAATTTGTGAAAGATTCGGGCTAGAAACCGGATTTTATTTTACTCGAGCGAAAAGGCAGCGGTGCCTTTTTCGTCCATCATCTCCAGAATACGGCCGCCGCCTCGGGCCACACAGGTCATCGGGTCTTCCGCGATGACGACCGGTAATCCTGTCTCTTCCGAAATGAGCCGGTCTATGTCTTTCAACAAGGCGCCGCCTCCGGTCAGAACGATTCCGCTTTCGGCGACATCGGCGCCTAGTTCCGGAGGGGTCTGTTCCAATGCGGCTTTGACGGCGCTGACGATGCCGGAAACGGGTTCCTGCAAAGCCTCGAGAATTTCGTTGCTGTTGAGCGTAAAGGCGCGGGGGACGCCTTCTGCAAGATTTCGCCCTTTGACCTCGATCTCTCTAACCTTGCTTCCCGGATAGGCGCTGCCGATTTCATGCTTGATCCGTTCCGCTGTGGCTTCGCCAATCAAGGTCCCATAGTTTCTACGGACATAATTGATGATCGCTTCATCGAAATGGTCACCGCCAATGCGGACAGAGGCGGAATAGACGATGCCGTTCAACGAAATGACCGCCACTTCGGAAGTGCCGCCGCCGATATCCAGAACCATGGAGCCGCGCGGCTCATCCACCGGTAGGTGGGCGCCGACAGCAGCAGCCATCGGCTCTTCGATCAGGTAGACTTCACGGGCGCCGGCGCCCGCGGCGGACTCTTTGATGGCGCGCCGCTCGACCTGAGTCGATCCGCACGGCACGCAAATCAGCACGCGCGGACTGGGTCGCAACAGCTGACTTTCGTGAACCTTGTGGATGAAAAACTGGAGCATTTTCTCAGTGACGGTAAAATCGGCGATGACGCCGTCCTTCAGCGGTCGAATCGCGGTGATATTGCCGGGCGTTCGCCCGAGCATCTGCTTGGCGCTCGTACCGACAGCGGCGATCGTCTTGGAATTGTGCAAGCGATCTTCGCGAATGGCGACAACGGATGGCTCGTTGAGAACGATGCCCTTCCCGGGAATATAAATCAATGTGTTGGCTGTTCCCAAGTCGATCGATAGATCGTTGGAAAAAAAACCGCGCAGTCGTTTGAACATTTTCTTGCTTATTGATGATAAAATTACGCTACTTTAACAATCCGACGGGGTTCTCGGCAAGATGTCCGCCATGATATTTTTCACATAAAGACCGAGGATTCATTGAATTTGACGCAACGTCTTGATAAATCAGGGCCGGAATCGGGCCATGACGATACGATTACGAGATCGATTAGGGATCGCGCCCGGCATCATCGATACGAAGTTGCAACTCCAAAAAAGAACAGGAAACGTTGAGATGTCGTTAAGTGACGCCGAAGTACGAAAAATTGCATGGCTTGCCCGCATCGAAATCAATGGTGACGATATTGCCGCCTATGCCCGGGATCTGTCCGGGATACTGGATCTCATCGAACAGATGAATGAAGCGGATACATCCGATGTGACCCCGATGGCCCATCCTCTGGCTCAGGCGCAGCGGTTGCGCCCCGATATCGTCACCGAGGAGGACCAGCGGGAACTCTTTCAGTCGCTGGCCCCGCAAGTGGAGTCCGGGCTTTATCTGGTGCCCAAGGTCATCGAATAGTTCTGATCATCCCAGTCACACAACCCGCCCTGGTACCTGACGTTGGGTGAGGAACGGGTATCCTTGAATTTTGATGGCGCATGCACAATAAAACAATTACGGAATTGTCCGCTGGTCTGCAGGCTCGTGAATACAGCAGCCTGGAATTGACCGAGCTTTTTCTTTCCCGAATCCGCCGGCACAGCAAGCAGCTCAACTGTTTTGTCACGGTGACCGAGGAACGGGCCCTGGCGGATGCGAAAGTCGCGGATGCGGCCCGGAGCAAAGGGCGAGCCGGCCCGTTGACAGGGATCCCCTTGGCCCATAAGGATATCTTCTGCACCAAGGGCGTCAAAACCAGCTGCGGCTCGAAAATACTGGACAACTTTGTCGCACCTTACGACGCCACCGTGGCGGATCGCTGCCGTGCCGCCGGAATGGTGCTGCTGGGCAAACTCAATATGGATGAGTTCGCGATGGGCTCATCCAACGAAACCAGTTACTACGGTCCGGTCAGGAATCCCTGGGATGCCGACTCCGTTCCAGGCGGGTCATCGGGCGGTTCGGCGGCGGCGGTGGCGGCCCGACTGACGCCGGCAGCAACCGGAACCGATACCGGCGGTTCGATACGCCAGCCGGCTTCGTTTTGCGGCATCACCGGCTTGAAGCCGACCTACGGCCGCGTCTCTCGCTATGGTATGATCGCCTTCGCTTCCAGTCTCGATCAGGGCGGGCCGATGGCGCGCACGGCGGAAGATGCTGCATTGGTGATGCAGGCGATGGCAGGGTTCGATGAAAAAGACTCCACCAGCGTCGATCGATCGGTTCCCGATTACCGGGCCGAGCTGAACAATTCCATCGACGGCCTGAAAATCGGTGTTCCAAAAGAGTTCTTCGAGGAGGGGCTGAACGAAGATATTGCTGCATTGATCGAGTCGGCAATCGACCAGTACCGGCGCCTGGGTGCTCAGGTCAAGCCGATTTCGCTGCCCAACATGAAACTGTCGGTTCCCGCCTATTATGTCGTGGCGCCCGCCGAGTGCTCCGCCAACCTCTCCCGTTATGACGGCGTTCGCTATGGATACCGCTGCGAGGTGCCCAAAGATCTGGCCGATCTATACAGCCGCTCACGCGGTGAGGGGTTCGGCGCCGAAGTGAAACGGCGCATTCTGATCGGGACTTATGCGCTGTCGGCCGGCTATTACGATACCTATTATCTGAAAGCACAGAAGGTCCGCCACCTGATCAGCGACGATTTCAAGAACGCGTTCGAGCAGGTCGACGTGCTGGTCGGGCCGACCGCCCCTTCGACCGCGTTCGGTCTCGGTGAAAAAACCGACGACCCGATTGCCATGTATCTGTCCGACATCTTTACCATCGGCGCCAATCTGGCCGGCGTGCCGGCGATCTCGATACCGGTGGGTTTTGTCGGCGACAAGCCGGTCGGGATGCAGCTGATCGGCAATTATTTCGCGGAAGAGCGCCTGCTGAACTGGGCCCATCGCTACCAGCAGGCAACCGACTGGCATACCCGTATGCCTGAGGGGTTCGAGTGATGAAAGAGATGGAATGGGAAGTCGTGATCGGCTTGGAGATTCACGCTCAGCTGGCGACACGGTCGAAAATATTCTCCGGCGCTTCGACAGCATACGGCGCCGCTCCGAACACGCAGGCCTGTGCGATCGATCTGGGGTTGCCGGGCGTGCTGCCGGTGCTGAACCGGGAGGCGGTGCGCATGGCGATCAAATTGGGCCTGGCGATCGAGGCGACGATCGCCCGCCGTTCGATTTTTGCACGCAAGAATTACTTCTATCCGGATTTGCCGAAAGGGTATCAGATCAGCCAGTACGAGCTGCCGGTGGTGGAAAAGGGTCGGTTGCGAATTCTCGTTGGGGATGGGGAGCGGATCATCGGCGTGACCCGCGCCCACCTCGAAGAGGATGCGGGCAAATCGCTGCACGAAGATTTTCATGGGCTGACCGGGATCGATCTGAACCGGGCCGGAACGCCATTGCTGGAGATCGTATCCGAACCCGACATGCGCTCGGCGGCGGAAGCGGTCGCCTATATGAAAAAGCTGCACGCATTGGTGCGCTATCTCGAGATTTGCGACGGCAATATGCAGGAAGGCTCGTTCCGCTGCGATGCCAACGTCTCCGTACGCCCGAAAGGAGAGACGTCGCTCGGAACCCGCACGGAAACCAAGAACCTGAATTCCTTTCGTTTTGTCGAGAAAGCGATCAACTACGAGATCGAGCGGCAGATCGATCTGCTGGAAAGCGGCGGGACGGTCGCTCAGGAAACCCGGTTGTACGATTCGAACAAAAATGAGACGCGGCCGATGCGGAGCAAAGAGGAGGCCAACGATTATCGCTACTTTCCCGACCCGGATCTCCTGCCGTTGGAAATCGATGAGTCCTTGATCGAGGAGGTCAGGCGGGAACTGCCGGAACTGCCCGATGAAAAAAGTGCGCGTTTCCAGAGTCAGTATGGGTTGAGTGATTACGATGCAGCGACATTGACCGATTCCCGTGAGCTGGCCGATTTTTTCGAAGCGACGGTGACCGCCGCCGGGGCGGAGCCGAAGCTGTGCGCCAACTGGGTCATGGGGGATCTGGCGGCGGCCCTGAACCGATTCGGCCTCACGATCGATCAGAGCCCGCTCAATGCGGAGCATTTGGGCGGTCTGCTCACCCGAATCGAGGACAACACCATTTCCGGCAAAATCGCCAAGCAGGTCTTCAATCTGATGTGGGATAAAAGGCGACCCGCCGATGAGGTGATCGAACGGCAGGGGCTCAAGCAGATTACCGACAGCGCCGCGATCGAAAAGATCATTGATGAGGTGGTCGCGAACAATCCCGCCCAGCTCGAACAGTACTGCAGCGGCAAAGAGAAGCTGTTCGGCTTTTTTGTCGGCCAGGTGATGAGGGCGACGCAGGGCAAAGCCAATCCACAGGAAGTCAATAAGCTACTCAAGCAGAAACTCACGCGATGAGCCTCTGATTCCTGTTTCCCGATGGTAAGAAAGCGCAACAAAAGACAAACGCATCCCCGACAGCAGCAGACGCTCTCGTTCCTTCCGGACGAGCAGCTCGAGCGCGCCCAACGCTCGATGGCGAACGAACGTTGGAAAGAGGCGATCGACGCCTACAAGCGTCTACTGAAAACCGAACCCCGCGATGAGTGGCGCGAAGGGTTGACCGATGCCTACCTTGGGCGGGCCGGAGAGCTGGCGGGCAAAGGGATGTACAAGGAGGCTCTGGTTTTTCTGGAGAATCTGTCGGCGCTGGGGTGCCGGCGCGAAACGGCGGCACTGTCGACCGCCTGTCTGCTCCTTGCAGAGAAGATGCAGCAGGCGGTGCAGGTCTATCTGGACTCGAAACAGGCTTTGCCGCGTCAACAGGATGAACTTTTGCAGTCGCTGTTCGCCGCCCGGGTAATTGCCGGCGAGGAGCAGCTGCTGCAGGCGTTCCCCGAAGAGTCCCCCATTGTCACACAGCACAGGCCGATCAGCGAGGCACTGAACGCCTGGTGCGCCGGCGACGATGAAGACGCCCGACGGCTGCTCAAGACCATTCCCTATCGTTCACCTTATCGCGATCTGCGGACGATCCTGACCGCCGTGCTGCTGCAATCCTCCGACGCGCAGGCGGCTCGTGAACTGTTTTCCAGGATCGACAAGGATTCTCCTTTTGCCGGCGTGATGAATGTCATGCGTCTGGGAGCATTGACCGGCCCGGAATGGCTGGAGGCGGTCTCGGAGCTGGGTCCTGCGGCTCAAAAGTACGCCGTAGCGAGCAAGGGCATCGACGACAAGATCTATGGTCTGTTCAGACGGATGCAAAAAGGGTCGCGCTCGGCCAAAGAGCTCTTCAATCTGCTGGCGGCTCACGCCAGGCTGTTCGATGCGAAGATCGTGCGGCGGGCCTGCCTCGATCTGCTGTCCGCCTATCCGGCCGGCGCCAAGAGCTACGTCAAGCAGTTCGGACGACCGTCAAAGTACGATGACGCGCGCGTCACTGCACTTGTTGCCGAGCAACAGCGTGATTGGGAGAAGGCATTCGCCAGCTGGCGCAAAGTATTGGACATCGTAGGCGAAGCCGATACCGAACAAAATCGTCTGCGTTCAGCCTTGATCGCGCGACATCTGGCCGACATACAGAAAACGCATTTTTCGCGCTATTCCGAAACGCTCGAAGAATTTCTGACCTTCAGTCTCAGGCTCGATCCGGATGACAAGCCCAGCTATTTGGCGCTTCTTGAATATTACGAAGAGATGGATGAGGACGACCTCTACAGGAAGTGTATGGACCGAGCCGTAAAGCAGTTTCCTGAAGACAGCGACATCCTGATGGAAGCGATCGAGCTGGCGCTGGCGCGCAATACCTTCAAGAAAGCAGCGAGCTATGCCAAGACGCTGCTGCGGCTGGATCCGATCAACCCGCGCGTGCGCGGTGCCCTGATCCGTGCCCATCTCTCGCATGCGCGCAAGCAGATCAAAGCGAAAAAGTTTCATCTTGCCGAGAAAGAGTTGAATGAAGCCGACGCGATCGAACGTGAAGGCCGGTCCACCGGCATCATACAAATTCACCGTGGACTGCTCGCTTTTGCACAGGGCAATGTCGAAACAGGAGAAGCACAGATCGAAGCGGCCAGCCGGCGTGCGGGCAGCCACCTCACGGCTTACCTGCGCGTCGTTGTCGAAGCGGAACGGATCAGCCTGTCGACCCGCGCCGTCAAGCAATACCATGCGCTGCTGAAACAGAGTGCCGCAACAGCCCCTGACAAAGAGGGAATCCTTGCTTTGATTCGGGCGATCGATTCCTATGCCCTCGAGGACGATGCACCATTGGACCGCGCGCTTGGGGCTGTTGCAAAATATTTGAAAAAGGGAGCCGGACTCGATTATCAGCAGGAAGAGATGGCGGCCGTCTGTTCGATGTTCGAGCAGCTGGAGCGCTACGATGTGCTTCAGACCTATGCGGAACATGCGCTCAAAAAGTGGCGGAACGATCCTCTGTTCATGTACTACCGGCTGTTCGCCAAATCGACCGGCAACCAGTTTCTTCTGAGACCGGGCGAACTGACCCAGATCAAGGACGCCCTGCTGTTGGCGATGCAGCGGCACGAAACCGATACCGTCAAGCGGATTCATGCCTTTATGTTCCACAATATGCCTCTGGACATCCCTATTGGTTTTGATAACTTTGATGATTTTGACGACGACGAGGAGTGGTAACAGTGGCTGATCCGTTCGATCTGCTTGGCGTCGAGCCTTCCGCCGATGATGAGACGATCAAAAAAGCGTACCTGACAAAAGTGCGGGCCTTCCCTCCCGATCATGCGCCTGACGAGTTTCAGGCGATCAGAGCGGCTTATGAAGCGATCAAAACGGAAAAGGCGCGGCTGGCCTATGAGCTGTTCCATGTACCTTCCGTGGACATAGCGTCGCTGTGGCGCGAGCTGGTCGGTGACCCGCCGCCGCGGCGCCCCGATTCGAAACTGTTCGAACAGATGCTGGCTGAAACGCTGAAGCAGTACCGGCTGCCGGCGGATCGGTTGCGGTGATGCCCTTGGACGACGTGAAAAAAGCGGTACTGCTCGAAGCGTTTCGAGCCGCTCTCGAGGAAGAGACAGATGCGTCAGCGCTGGAGTCCGACGCTACCGGGCCTGAGCAGCGGACCGATCTTTTTTCCCTCTTTTCCGAACTGGCCGCATTGAAGAGTGAAGTGCATCTCGAGGCGCGCCAATTCAAAACCGCTCTTGACCGGTTCGGCGGCGTAGCCGATACGCTGGCGGCAGACTGTGAGACATGGAAGGAACAGCTGGCCCGGGCCCGTGAGGATGCCGAACAGCGGAGCCGGCAGGCGTTGCTGCTCGAGCTGCTCGAGCTGCGCGACCGGCTCGAGGCAGGTCTGCATGCGGCCGAGCGGTATCGGCCCAAACGCTTCGCCATGCGCAGCCACCGCCATGAAGCGGATCTGATCAAGGCCCTGCGGAACGGTCAGGAACTGACCTTGCGGCGGCTGGAGAATTTGTTGGCCTCCTATGATGTACGCCCGATTCCGGTGCTGGATCGCGAACTGGACCCCCACACCATGCGGGCGGCGGAGATCGACCATCACGCAGGCAAAAAGAATGGCGTGGTGACCGCCGAGCTGCGCAAGGGGTTTTATTGGGGCGACAAAGTGCTGCGGACGGCAGAGGTCAGGGTCAACAAACTGTAGCCCGGATGCAGCGCAGCGGAATCCGGGGATTCAGGGAGCGGGAAACAGGAACCAGAACAGCTAAGTCGGTTTCCTAATCCACGTTCCCTGATCCCTGAACACGCAGGGCGGAACGCGAAGCAGTTCCGTCGCCATTTGAATCTAAAAATACCATTGGAATCAATGAACGAGATTATTGTAGGAATCGATTTGGGGACGACCAACTCCGAAGTGGCCGTGATCAAAGAAGGGCAGCCGGTGGTGATCGCCGATGCGGCGGGCAATAAGATCCTGCCCTCTTTTGTCGGCATAGCGAACGATGGCGCCATCCTTGTCGGCGAGGCGGCCCACAATCAGTATACTGTCTTTCCGGAGCGGACGATCAAGTCGATCAAGCGGAAAATGGGCAGTGACGAGATCGTCAGCATGGCTGGCGAGGCCTATCGGCCGCAGGAGATTTCCGCCATGATTCTGAAACGGCTCAAGGAGATCGCCGAAGTGGATCTCGGCCAGCCGATCAACAAGGCCGTGATTACCGTTCCAGCCTATTTCAACGATGCACAGCGTCAGGCGACGCGCGAAGCCGGGGAGATCGCAGGGCTCGAAGTGGTCCGGATGATCAACGAACCGACCGCCGCCTCCCTCTCTTATGAAACCGGTCATCAGGAAGGCAAACGCATCCTGGTCTATGACCTGGGCGGCGGCACGTTCGATGTTTCGATCGTGGAGATCCAGCAGGGCGTGGTGGAGGTGGTCGCCAGTCATGGCAACAATCATCTCGGCGGCGATGACTTCGATCAGAAGATCGTCGAATTTTTATGCGATACGCTTGCCGAGGAGCACGGCATCCAGGTGGACGAACTGGAGGATGCCGGCCAGATCAAAGCCCGATTGTTGCGAGCTGCGACCGCCGCCAAGATTGCGTTGTCGAGTCGTCCGTTTGTCAAGCTCGAGGAAGAGTATCTGACATCGCGGGACGCTGTGCCGGTCCATCTGTCGGTCGAACTGTCGCGCTCGGCGTATGAGGAGATGATCATGCCGTTCATCGATGAAACGCTGGATGCGCTGCATATCGCACTGAAGGATGCCGGCCTCAAAGTGTCCGATATCGAAGAGATTCTGCTGGTGGGCGGCTCCACGCGCACCCCGCTGGTCTCGCAGATGCTGGGGGCCGAAGTCGGCCTGGAGCCGCGGGGCGAGGTCGATCCGGATCTTTGCGTCGCCGCCGGCGCGGCGATTCAGGCCGGGATGTTGGTGGGTGAAGAGGTCTCCGCAGTGCTGGTCGACGTGACACCTTACACCTTCGGCACCAGTGTCCTTGGTGAGCTGGACGGCATGCCCTATCCCTTCGTCTATGCGCCGATCATCAAAAGGAACACACCGATCCCGGTCACCAAAAGCGAAGTGTTTTTCACTGTCGTGGAAAACCAGTCGCAGGTCGACGTCGAAATTTATCAGGGGGAGGAGCGGGATGGCAAAAAGAATATTCTGCTCGGAGAGTTCTCCATCAAAGGATTGAGCAAAGCGCCGGCGCACAGCCCGATCGTTATGGAGTTGTCCCTCGATGTCAATGGTGTTCTGCAGGTGACGGCAGTCGAGAAAAAAAGCGGCCTGAAAAAAAGCATTACGATTGAAAACGCCATGGCCCGAATGGATCAGGGAGAGGTCGATGCCTCGCGTGAACGGGTCGATGCGCTGTTTGGTGAACAAGTCACCGAGTCGGCGGGCGCGAGCGAACCGAAGGCTGTAATAGAGGCCAAGGCGCTGATCGAGAAAGCGGAAAGCCTGATGGAAAAAGCCACCGAGGAGGACCGCGAAGAAATTGCCAGTCTGATCGAGGCAATACATGATGCGCTGGAAAGCGAAGATATCGAGGCATTGACGGCACCTGTGGACGAGTTGTCCGATATCATTTATTACGTGGAATCCTGATCGATGGAGCGTTGTCCGGCTTGTCGCGCCCGCCTGAAGGGACAAATACAATGCCGCCGCTGCGGAACGGACCTGACCCTGGCACTGCAGGCGGAAGCCGCGGCGAAGCGATGGATGCAGCGCGCCGTACACTGTTTTTCCAAAGGGGCATTGGATGACGCCGATGCGGCGCTGGATCGGGCTTTGATGCTGCACCAAACCCCTCTGGCATTAGTGCTGCGCCCTTTTTTTCGCAGGCACAAAGCGCTCGGTGCGTTATCGACGACAGTTGCTGTCGTATTGACGCGAAGCGATGAAGCGCAGCCTGAGCGGGAGGGGGCGCATCCGCTCTCGCCGGTTGCTGAAAAAGGCCGGCGTCTGCTGCATGCGTTGACCATGGGAAGCATGCCGGGGTGCGCACATCCGAACGGTGAGCCGGAGGGGCTGATCGTCTGGCTGGAGGAAGCCTGCGCCGGCCGCTCCTACCCTGGCAGACTCGGGTTTCGGATCGAGGCGCTCATCAAGAATATCGGCAAGGCGGTGACGAGACGGCAGGCGGAGGATCATGCGAAGCCACCTGAAACAGCGCCGGCCGATTCGTTGAAGAGACTTAAAGACGTGATTCGTGCGGCGGCGATCGAAGTGCATCGATCGCTCGGGCCGGGACTGCCTGCGTCGGTATACGAAGAGTGCCTGTGCCGGGAGTGCAGCCGAAGAGCGATTCCATTCAAACGCCGGGCGCCGATTGCGGTGAGATTCAAAGATACTCAAGTTGACAGCGGGTATCGAGCGAATCTCCTGCTCGCCGACAGGCTGATCGTGATGATCGAAGGTGCCGATACGGCGGGCACGATCGAGCATCACGAACTGCTGAACTATCTGTGCACCGCAGGCTGGATAGCCGGTTTGGTGATTGATTTTAATGTAGCCGCTATTCAGGAATCAGACGTCAGGAAACAGGAAACAGAACCTGCTTCCTGATCCCCGATCCCCGATACGATAGGAGGTTTGCACAATGACGGATATTCATCACGCCCTGGTCTTGAATCTGCATCAGCCGACCGGGAATCTCGAAGATCTTCTGGAACACAACGAATGGGAGGCCCGGGAAATCCTGCTGGCGCTCGATCGCATCCCCAGGTCGTTGTGGGCGTATGAGGATGTCGGACGGGTGCACTTGGCGATCTCGGGCACCTTGCTGGAAACCCTGAACAGCACCGACTTTCAGCGCCGTGTGTATGGGATCGTGGATTGCGGCTCGCTGCTCTGGCACCTGCAAAACCGGAAGATCATCGATATTCTCGGTACCGGCTACTATCATCCGGTCCTGCCTTTGATTCCGCCGCCGGATCGTGCGGAACATCTGGAACGGTGGCTGGGGATCGGCCGGCACCTGTTGTGGCGGAAGAATTTCGACGGCTTCTGGCCGCCTGAAATGAGCTTTTCCATGGATATGATCCCGTTGCTCAAGCGCATGGGCTACCGCTATGTGATCGTCGACAGCGAAAATGTCGAGCCGCTGACCCCCATGCGTTGGCATGAAGTCCGCTACCGCCCCCACACGGCGGAACATGATGGTAAAACGATCACCGTCATCGTCCGCGACCGACATCTGTCGGATGCCCAGGAATCCGGTATGGAATACGACTGGTTCGCCAAGGAAGTGCATGAACGAACCAAATTGTGTGACTTTCCTCCTCTGGTGACGACGGCCACCGACGGCGATAACGGCGGATGGTTCAGAAATACAGCTGAAACGGGCAACTTCTGGGGCTCCTTTTATCGGGAGCTGATGGAGCAGGCGCGGGACGGGCACAGCGACATAAAGCCCTGCTTCATTAAAGATTATCTGAAAAAACATGGGGCACATGGCAAGGTTCACATCAAAACGGCGGCTTGGAACACCGGATGGCACCATGGCAGAGGATTTGTCCAGTGGACCGGCTCGCAGGCACAAAAAGACGCCTTGGCGCGTGTGTTCGATACCAGCAAGGCTGTTCACGATGCGCGTTGGAACGCCGGGGAACTGCATATTCAGAACCCGGAGTTGGATTATGAGTTGGAAAATGCGCTATGGCATCTGCTGCGTGGTGAGACCAGCTGTAATTTTTACTGGGGCCAAGCGTGGGTCGACCGCTGCCATGAAGATCTCGATGCTGCCTGGGCGGCCTTGGATCGTGCCTACGCCATCGATCCCCGGCTGGAACAGACCAGGAGCTGAATGCGCTTCGCGCGAAACCTTTTTAAAAAACCGTGCCGCACAGCGGCACTCGATCCCTGGAAACTAGACTCTATTCTCTAGTTTCTGGATACAACCGATAGGATTAGAATCAATGAGTGAATTACCCGAATATATCGACGGTCTTCCGAACATTTGCGGCTCGGAAGCCAAAATCGAAGAAGTGATCAAAAACCGGCCGGACAATGTGTATCTAAGCGGCCCGACGGTTGATTTCAACCACATCGACAGCGCCTGTGCGGTGGCACTGCACATGCACCAGCCGCTGATCCCGGCGGGCGGCGATGATCTGCAAACGGCCGAAATCATCAGCAATCTGCAATACATGATGGAGCACCCGGATATCGGCGACAATCACAATGCGTCGGTATTCCATTGGTGTTATAAACGCATCGGCGAGTTCGTTCCACAGTTGATCGGCGAGGGCAAGCAGCCGCGCGTGATGCTGGAATATTCCGGCACACTGTTTCACGGCTTGCGCAAGATGGGTTTGGACGATGTGTTCGACTGCCTCAGGGCGGTCACTTGCAATCCGGACTATCGGAACGCCGTGGAATGGCTGGGGGCCCCCTGGGGCCATGCGGTGGCGCCGTCAACTCCGGTCCAGGATTACCGTCTGCACGTCAAAGCGTGGCAGCACCATTTTGCAGCCGTTTTCGGTTTTGAGGCGCTCGGGCGTGTGCGCGGTTTCTCCCCTTCGGAGATGGCGTTGCCGAACCACCCCGACGTGGCCTATAAATTCGTAAAAACGCTGAAAGAGTGCGGCTTTGAGTGGGTGCTGGTGCAAGAGCACACGGTGGAACAACCGAACAACGGCCACGGTCCGGAACTGAAGCATCTCCCTCACCGCCTGGTCTGCACCAATTCGAAAGGCGAAACGGTGAGCATCATCGCTATTATCAAGACGCAGGGCAGCGACACCAAGCTGGTTGCGCAGATGCAGCCATACTATGAAGCCAAGAGCCTGTCTCGCTGGGAACTGGCGGGCAAGTCGGTTCCGCCGCTGGTCACTCAGATCGCCGACGGCGAGAATGGCGGCGTGATGATGAACGAGTTTCCGCCGAAGTTCATGGAGGTTGCACGTGAAGCCAGCGGCTCAGCCACGGCGATGATGAATGTGACCGAATATCTCGAACACCTGCTTGCATCGGGCGTTCGCGAAGCCGATTTTCCGGGCGTTCAACCGCTGTTTCAAAAGGCGATCTGGGAGCGCTTTCAACCGGGCGACGGCCCCGAAAAGCTCGCGCAGGTCATCGAAACGCTCGGCAAGGAGGACCACCGTTTCCACATGGAAGGGGGCAGCTGGACCAGCGACCTGTCGTGGGTCGATGGCTATGAAAACGTGCTCGGTCCGATGGAGGAGGCAAGTGCGCTGTTTTCGGAAAAGGTGCTGAAACCCGGCATCCCCACCTCCGATTCCCGCTATCGCAACGCCCTCTTTCACCTGATGGCCTCGCAGACCAGCTGCTATCGTTACTGGGGACAGGGGCAGTGGACCGACTACGGCCGTGAAATATGCCGCCGGACCGAGGCAATCATTCGTCACGATTTTCAGTTCGACAAGGCGAGCTAGGAGGCTGTCCGAGAAAAGCGATCGTAGCGAGGGCGAGACTGATTGGCCGGATTTTTCGATCATTTGAGGCGAATAGTGGACCTATTTAACAAAAATGATCGGGNNNNTTCTCGGACAGCCTCCTAGGCGCCGTGGGAGTTTGTGACGACTCACTCCTTCGGCGAGCCATTCCCCGGAAGCACGGCCATTCGAGCTCCGGGGGAGGGATCAATGTTTGCGAATCGATACTGACTCGTTCAATTTCATATGGCAAAACATAAAAATATTACGGAACCAGACAAGCACGGCTTTCAGGTCAGAATCGTTTGCAATGGTCAGGAATACAGCCGCTATTTTTCCCACCGGTTATGGGGGGACAAGAACAAATCGCTGGCCGGCGCTCAAAACTGGCGTGATCAGATGCACATCATTCTCGGAACCCATCGTCGCCGGCTGCACAAGAAACCACTGGCATCGAAACGATCGACGGGTGTTTGCGGCGTATCAAGAAGCGTACAATATGACAAACGGCGGGATACCTACTATCTGGTCTATGAGGTTCATTGGAAAGATAAAGAGCGGATAAAAAACAAAACATTTCATGTGGGGCAGCTCGGCGAGGTAACAGCAGATCAGGAATTTCATGCATTTCGTACCGCTGTCTTTTTCAGAAAGGAATATGAGTGCAGTGTTGAAGAGGGCGTGCGCTTCCAGCCGGAGCAGTATCAGCAGTGGAAGGAAAAACGGTTATACGAGCAGTGACACCCGGACAATACTCATCAGCCAGATCATCTGATTCCTTATGATACTTGCCATTACTGCTGTAGGCGCCAATCAGCCGAACGTGATTCCGGAATTGATGCAGATCATTTCTGACAGCCTCTGCACCGTTGTAGAAAGCAGGCTAACGGTGTTTGCGAACCAATTCGCCTGCTATTGGTACGTCGACGGCAACTGGAATCATATTGCCAAGCTGGAAAACTGCTTGAGTACGGCCGCCAACCGGCGCAGCTTTAAAATGACGACCTCCCGAGTGGATGAAAGCGACATCGAAAACGGTGATGACCAGGCCATACTCCCTTATACCATCGATGTCGTAAGCGCCGACCGTGTCGGCATCGTTTACGAATTAGCCAGTTTCCTTGCGGAACGCAACATCCTGATTCAGGATCTGACAACCAGCGCCTATTCGGCCTCTTACACCGGCACAGCGGTCTTTTCGGCGCACATCATTATCGGCATTCCAGCCGATGTTCGACTGATCTCGCTGCGCGACGAATTTCTGGATTTTTGTGACCGGGAACATCTCGATGCGATATTGGAACCTTTGAAACGCTGACGAAACGGACAGAACCATGGATACAAACGAATTCAAAGCATCGCTTTCGCAGTCGACGCCGCCTGACGGGTTGGGCTTATCTCTTCTTGCATTGTGGCATGATGCGAAAGGGGATTGGAACAGGGCCCATGAACTGGCTCAACAGGACGCCAGTCAACAGGGCGCCCGGGTCCATGCCTATCTGCATCGCAAAGAGGGTGACGTGGATAATGCCGCCTATTGGTATGCGCGTTCCACAAACACGTCAGCGTGCCGATTGCCTCTGGATGAAGAGTGGGAAGAGATCGTGACGGAGTTGTTGGCTCGATAACCCCCCCCCCC
>DEII01000022.1:26502-33662 GCA_002352385.1 Methylococcaceae bacterium UBA2778
CCCCCCCCCCCGCATTTGACAGAAACGCCTGAATTCCACACCTGTTGTCACTATTAAGAAATAAGGATCAGGGATCAGCGATGAATAAGACAAATTGGGTAGGCACTTTACTCCCCCTGCCACAAGATGTAGTGTGTTGTTAGAGGCAAACAGCAACATTCTCGAGCGCGGGGTCCGCTTTTTTGCCGGCTGTAGCAACAGGCGGTATCCAGCGACTGGCTCCTTATCGATTCATCGTGGGCGGTAGGTCCCCACCCTGCTCACTGGATGTGGTATTGGGGGGGCTAAAGTGCATACCCACTTAATCGAATTCTATTGATACGTTTGCAGCTTGATCGCCTGAGGGGGCGTTTGTCTTGCCATTCATCGGAATGCGGACGGTTTCGGTGATGGGTGTTTCTTATTGGGGTGGTGTCCGTGCATCGGTCGGTATGCATTTCAATCGGACAAGAAGGGATCGGTTGTGGGGAAACGGTTAAAATTTTTGCATATATTCGCGCTGCTGCTGGCAGCGTGCGCGGGACATACTCCGGAGCTGGCGGAAGATGCCGGGCAGAACGAACCAGCCGAACAGGTCGAGGAAAAGGAAAAAACGCCGGGACTGCCGTTTCAGGTTGTGTTCGAAGGCGTCGAAGACGGCGAACTGCGCGGTTATCTCGAAGCGCTGTCCAATACCAAGAAACAGATCGAAGACCCACCGGCCTCCGCACTCAGCTTGAAAAGCCTTGCCAAGAAGGATCTTCCCGAGTTCGAGAAAGCGCTGCGTTCACGCGGATATTACGATGCCGTCACCACGGTGCGCCTCGACAAGAAGGCGACCCCCGTTGCCGTGGTGTTCGAAGTGAATTTGGGCAAGCCCTATCGGTTGTCGCATTTGAGCATCAAGCTGGTACCGGCCGACACTGCGTTCAAACCGCCGGAGATATCAACATTGGGGCTGGACCCCGGGCAGCCGGCCTCGACCGAACCAGTGCTCAAGGGTGAATCCAAGCTCCTGGATGATGCCAAAGCACAAGGTTTTGCGCTGGCAAAGCTGTGCGACCGCAAAGTGGTCGTGGATCACCGGGATCAGACCATGTCGGTGACCTACTGCCTGGAGCCCGGGCCGAAAACCTATCTGGGCAGGGCGATTTTTATCGGTGCCGGCGACGTCAAGGAAGATTTTCTGCAGACATTGATCGCCTGGGACCCCGGCGAACTCTATTCCAAGGAGTTGATCGACGATACCCGGGGGAAGCTGATTCAAACCCGGTTGTTCGTCTCGGCGCGCGTGGAACTGGGCGATAAGCTGGACTCCGACGGGACGCTGCCGGTAACGTTCAAACTTGCCGCGCGCAAACCCCGGACCATCAGCGCCAGCTTGCGCGGCACCACCGATCAGGAAAAGTTCGTCGTCCTGGGAGAGTGGGAGCACCGCAATCTCTGGGGCCGCGGCGAGAACCTGGAAGCGAGGCTGCAGGTATCGTTCATTCGCGCCTTTCTGGAAGGAATTTTCAGAAAGCCGGCCTTTTATCACAAGGATCAGTCACTGCTGTTGAGTGCCAACCTGGAGGCGCAGAATACGGACGCATTCAAAAGCACCAGCGCCACCGCGGGAGCGGCGGTGGAACGCACATTGACCGACGACATGCTTTTGAGCCTCGGTCTGGCCTATCGATTCTCGAGGGTCGAAGACAAAACACAATTCAGTAACAACGAGAACTTCAGCCTGCTCTCGATCCCGATGCGCTTCAATTGGGACTACAGCGACGATGCGATGGATCCAAATCGCGGCGGGCGGATCTGGCTCGACGGCGAGCCATTTTATGACATCGGCAACGCCAGTCTCTTTTTTTACAGACAGCGCATTCGACTGACGCACTATTTTACGGTGTTGGAGGAACCACGCCTGATTCTGGCCGGACGCGCAGTACTGGGCAATATCTGGGGGGCCGGAAGGGGTGATGTTCCTGCCGATCTGCGTACCTATGCCGGCGGCGGCGGCTCGATTCGCGGCTACAAATTTCAGTCGGTCAGTCCGCGCGACCCTGCCGGGAAGATTATCGGCGGCCGCTCGGTGCTGGAACTTTCCGGTGAGGTGCGCTGGTCGGTGACCGAGAGCATCGGCCTGGTGCTGTTCGCAGATGCAGGGCGTGCCTACGAATCGACGTTTCCCGATTTCGTTCGTCCGCTGCAGATCGGAGCCGGACCCGGTGTACGTTACAACACACCGATCGGGCCGATACGGCTCGATATCGGGTTTCCCATCAACAAACGCTCGTTCGACGACAGTTACCAGATATACATAAGCATCGGTCAGGCGTTCTGATACATATAACCACGAAAAACACGAAAGGTACGAACAATGAAAATCCTTTCGTGGTTTTCGTGTCTTTCGTGGTTCACAGGTTCCGTGGCGGAACCGCGGAGCTGAACGCCCTACGCCTGCTGACAGTCAGAAAATAAAACGTTTACGCAAAATGCTATGCCAGGAAAAATCTTCAAGGTTATCGGTCTGATTCTGGTATCCGTACTGCTGCTGGTCATACTGGCTTTTGCTCTGCTGCAGACCGGCTTTGCCAAGCAGAAGATCGCCGAATTGATCGAATCGTCCCTGACCACCGAAACCACCACCGCGCAGGTCGAAGGTCTGCAGGGGTTCCTGCCTTTCGACATAAAACTTGAACGGTTCGTTCTGGCCGATGATCGCTCACCGTGGCTGGTGCTGGAGGATGTTCGCTTCGACTGGTCCTTCGCAGCGCTGTTTCTGGCCCGTGTGCAAATCAAAGAAATCAGTGCGGCCCGTATCTCGGTGGACCATTTGCCTCCAGCCAAGGAGGAACCGGAGGAGGAAGAAGAAAAAGAGCCATTCGAAATACCCACATCGCGTCCTGAAATGCCCGATTTCATCCCGACCATCATTGTCGAAAAGCTGGCCTTCGAAAAGATCGAACTCGGCGAATCGGTCGTGGGGGAGCCGATGTCGCTGGCTCTGCACGGTCAAGTGCGGACAGTCGACGACGATTCGGCAATCGAAGCGAAGCTCAACCTCGAGCGGCTGGATCAGCAGACGCTCAAGGCCAACCTTGTGACCATTCTTGGATTGTACCCGCTTGCGCTCGATCTGAACCTGACAGCCGACGAGACCGGTGGCTTGGTCGGTCGATTGGCGGGACGGCCCGAAATGACCGAGGTTCAGCTCGAACTGACCGGCCGGGGCCCGCTCAGCGGCTGGCAGGGCACCTTATCCGCCGATGCAGCGAGCATTGCACGACTGGACAGCCGGCTGACCTTCGGCATTACCGAACAGCCCTATCTGGGTTTCACCGGAACGCTCTTTCCCGACAAGGATCTGCTTCCTGTGGACACCATCGCGATGCTCGGAAAACGGACCGACATCGATCTTCAGGTCAAGGCGCCCGACTCGGAAAAGATCGAGGTGTCACCGCTGACGGCCAGCAACGATCTGCTGAATCTGAACAGTCGGATCGGCGTGAATCTCGGCACCCAAACCATCACTGCAAAGTTGGAGCTGCTGATCGATCAACTGGAGCGGCTGAATGAACTGGCAGGTCTGTCACTGGGCGGCAACGCCCGGCTGGATTTGGCGGTCGACGGACCAATGCAGCAGCCAAGCGTTGTGCTGGACCTGGAAAGCAAGGGGCTTGCGGTCGATCAGTTTTCGATCGAGCAACTGGCAAGCTCGGTCAAATTGAAGCTGCTCAAACCGCTGGCCGAAGGATTCGATGGTGAGATCCACGGCGACGGCCGACTGCAAGGGATGGTGCAGGGCGACACGCCGTTGCCGGAGCACACCCTGGACTGGAAGCTCGAAGCCCACATTCCGGCTCAAGGTACGATTGACCTGGCCGGCTTCGACGTGGTTGGAAAATACTTAAGGCTCAACCTGGTCGCCAACATCGATCCGAAAAAATTGCTCGGCAAGGGAAAGCTGGCACTGTCGGTTGAGCAGCTGAGCGCACTCGCCCCGGAATCGGGCGTTCAGGGCGAAGCGAAACTGAACGCTGATTTCACGATGCGGCAAGGCGCCGAACAGATCGTAGTCAAAATCGCCGGCGGCCTCGATAAGCTGGCCGGATTGCCGAAAGGGATCGACGAGCTGTTGGGACAACGGGTGGACCTGTCGCTGTTTGCCGACGTGCAGCCCAAAGGCACCACCAAGATCAGCGACCTGAGCATCAAAGCAAAAGGCCTGGAGCTGAAAGGGAATCTGGACGCCAATATGGCAACGAAAGCGCTGGAAGGAGAGCTTCTGCTCGACGTGCCACGGCTCGATCTTTTGCAAGCAGCCGTTGGTCAGCCGTTGGCGGGCAGCCTGAAGCTGAATACCCGGATTTCCGGATCGACCGATGCACCGGAGATTGTTCTCGAGGCGCTGCTGAAGCGGTTTCAGTTCACCGATCTCAAATTTGATGTGGTGAGACTGGATGCGACCGCGCTCGATTGTCTGAAAAAGCCGAACGGACGCGTGGCTCTATTGATGAAACAGCCCCGACAGAACATTACGGCGGGCGTGCACTATGCACTGGACGGCGACCGCTTGTCCTTGACCGAGATCGGTTTGCGAGCGCCGGCAACCGAGTTCAAAGGCCGATTCGATATCGACCTCAAGAAGACCCTGATCAATGGCGAATTGAAAGGCGGAATCAGTGACCTGAAGCGTCTGCGTGAGTGGTCGCCGCTGACTCTGGCGGGAAATCTGAAGTTGGATACTGTGCTGCAGCATCGCAATGGCCGCCAATCTTTGAGGTTAACGGCCGAAGCACACGATATTGTGGGAAAATTTGGTGCGCTGAAAGCGGCGAAGGCCGACGCCGATCTCTCCGATCTGTTCGGCAATGTCGCAGTGCAGCTGAATGCGGCTATCACAGGATTTGCGCAGGGCGATACCCGGCTCGACAGCGCAAGCGTCGAGGCCCGCGGCAAACTGTCGGATCTGGCACTGCAAGCAGCCGTTGCCGGCCACCGGATCAAAGATTTTTCCATCAGGACGGAAGCGCAATTCAGCCAAAAACCGCAGGAGATTCGGGTGGCGCTGACGGCGCTGGACGGTCATTTCGGCGAGGCGCCGATCCGCCTGGAGAAGCCCACGAGATTTCAGATGAAAGGAAAGAATATCCGCCTCGACCCGCTCATGCTGACCTTCGGCGAGGCACGCCTGAATGCCGAGGCGGTCTACGGGCCGCGAAAACTGGCCGGCAAAATAGATGCCTTTGTTCCGTTGCGCATGCTCAAGGAGTTCGATGTCGTCGATATGGAGGGTGAGGTGAAAGCGAGTATCACGCTCAGCGGCACGTCTGCCGCGCCCGGCGCCGAAGTCGCAGTGGATCTGAACGGCTTGTCGTTCAATGACGAAGCGCTGGTGAAGGTGCCCGACTCCGAAGTCACGGTTCGCGCCCGCCTTGCCAAACGACGGCTGGTCGCCGATGTGAAGGCGGAAAACAGCCTGCTCGAAAAACCGGTCGTCGTCCATGCGGAACTGCCGGTGTCATTATCGCTCGAGCCGTTTCATTTCGATCTGCCCACGAACGAGCCGTTGTCGGCGCAGGTCCAGGCCGCGCTGCAGTTGGAGCGCATCGCGCAGGTGCTCGAGCTGGAAGATCAGGCATTGGCCGGCCGGTTCAGTCTCGCGCTCGATGTCAAAGGCGATCTCGATGAGCCTCAGGTCAATGGAAACATCACGTTGCGCGACGGCTTTTATGAAAATGGAGCAACAGGGACCGTCTTGAAAGACATTACGTTGACGGTTCAGGGGCGCCAAAAGCGCATTACGCTGGAAGAGCTGTCCGCACATGACGGCACCGGCGGGAGCCTGAACGGCAAAGGGTGGGTATCGATGGATGGCGAAAAGGATTTCCCTTTCGATATGAAGATTACGCTCGACGACATGCAACTGGCGAACAGCAAGGAGCTCAAAGCCAATGCAGGGGCGAATATTACGCTGAATGGCGATATGGCCGAAGCGCTGCTTGCCGGCAAGGTGACGATCAATGAGGTGCAGTTGCTGCTGCCGTCGGAAGTCGGGGGGGGGCCGTCGGTGCCGGAAATGAAGGTCGAAGAGGTGTATGCCGGAACCCAGCCCGAACCCAAAGAGAAGGCGCCGGTGAAGCCGCCGATCGACCTCACGCTCGATTTGACGATCGATTTCCCAAAGGACATCTTTGTCCGCGGCCACGGCCTGGAGTCCGAGTGGATGGGGCACCTGACAGTGACCGGCGATGCTACCAAACCAAAGGTGGTGGGACAGGTGGAAAACAAGCAGGGAAGACTGGATCTGCTTGGGTATCGGTTTAAGTTTGAGAAAGGGATCATCGACTTCGACGGTGCATCCCCGCCGATTCCGACATTGGACATCGAAACCAGCACCATGACGAAAGATGGTTTCAAAGCGATGATTCTCATCACCGGACCGGCGACCGAGCCAACGCTGAAACTCAACAGCGACCCACCACTGCCGGAGGATGAAATTTTGTCGCATGTGTTGTTCGGCAAAGATGCGACCAATATCACCCCGATCGAGGCACTGCAGCTGGCCAATGTGGTGAGTATGCTTGCGGGCGGCGGCAACTTCGATGCGTTCAACGGTGCCCGCGATGCCATGGGACTCGATACGCTCAGTCTGGGCGGCGACGGTTTTTCCGGTACCTCGGTCAAAGCCGGCAAATACCTCACCGACAAGATCTACATGGAGATGGAAAAAGGACTTACTCAGGACTTTACCACCACAACGGTCGAAGTCGAAATGTTTCCCGAGATCAAGCTGGACAGCGAATTCGATCAGAACTCCAACGGAGCCCTTGGGCTGAAATGGAAGCGCGACTACTGACGGGTGAGTTTTTCGCGTTCGCCAACCACGTAAGCGGCGTCATTTCACCGCCCGGCCTGTAAGATCGCAAAAAATCGCCCCCCCTCCGTACGGGCCAAGCGCCTATTGTCGTCAAAGCCACTCAGGCTGCTATATTTAATAGGGCATGATCGAATGATCGATTTCATTCGGCTTCGCTAGGAGGCTGTCCGAGAATAGCGATCGTAGCGAGGGTGAGACTGATTGAGCCAGCTTATTGATGGAAACCATCCTTGGTTCCCATCCCTTCGGGGTCGCTAACGTGGCCCAAATTGGCTCCCGGCCAATTTGTCGATCATTTGAGGGAAGAGCGAAG
>DEII01000068.1 GCA_002352385.1 Methylococcaceae bacterium UBA2778
GGTCCGCGGTGACCGCAACAGGATTTCGTTACTACAGCCGGTTTAACAAGGACGGTGCGTGTGGCTCAGGCGCACACCGGTGCCCGCTCGTCAATTATTGCTAGCGATGCCTTCGTCCTGAACAGGCCCTGCGGGGTGCTATTTGTCAACAGTTTGCGTACAATGATGAATCGCCATTTCTTGAATTGCTCATGCGAGCAAACGAAGCATCGCACCTGACACCAGACAACGATGACCGCCGCAGACGGCTCGCTGCAGTGCGCATCGGTTTGCAGAAAGCGTATGTATTTTAGACCGGGGCACTCGGCCTGATGCCGGGTTGTGCACCCGCAAGAAACCGGCAGGGCAAATCATTGTGCGGCTTGTAAGATCTGCGAGTATTTATATTACTATACTAAAACGAAACCAGGGCCTTGCAGTGTCAAGGGCAGTTGTGACGATCCCGGGGCGGAGTTACAAGTCGTGTTCGCTTGGCTTTTAAATAACGCACAATGTTTCTAGCCCCGGGTTTTTGAATTAAGGACCAAGGTCGCCGTGCTCAAGCCGTTAAACCTCACTAAAATCAAAGACAACTTTCTTCCCGTTTCCTATGCTATTTTTTTGCTTGGATTTTTCTTTTTCCCAACGAGCAAATCCCATAGCAATTTTTTTTATATTGCCGTCGCACTTCCTTTTCTGATACTGGTATTCGCAAGGCAAATCGAGATCCGCTTATTGTTTTCTAGCCGGATATTGGTGCTGAGCACAATATTCCTTTGCTATATGTTTGTCACGTTATTGTGGGGTGAAAATTACGAGCTCTCAGATTTCTTCAAATACGGTCGTCGCGTGCTTTATATCCTGATCTTTTTGACCGTTACCATGTACCTGAATCAGGCGTTCCCGCGCTTTCTCAGGCGGCTGCTGACGCTTCTGTGTTTCGCCGCCTTGATTGCGGCGATCGCCAATATCCTGCTAGTCTACAGCCAACATCCGTTTCCCGGCACTCGACTTTTGGGTTATGGTCGACTCTTTAACCCCATACAGGCATCATCGATATACGGCATAGTTTTTATTGCGTGTGTATACCTGATTCAACAACAAGAAAATAAAAAGTCACAATTCCTATACGCGACAATACTGGCATTTAGCTTTGGCTACATGCTCCTTGCTCAGAGCCGGGGGCCGTTAGCGGCTCTGGCGTTTACGATATTTGTATGGATTTTATCAGTTTGGATGCACCCCAAAGCGCATGGGAGACACCGCATCCAGATATTTGGTGCCGGGCTATTGATCGTGACGACTGGCTTGATCATAGTCGCGGTCTATCCGGAATTTTTCCAGTCGTTTATTACGCGCGGCGGCGGCGGGACCGGGTATCGTTTGGAGATATGGGGAAAATTCCTGACCGAAGCCGCCAATGCCCTATGGTTCGGGCACGGCCTCAATGCCGATACCCGCATTATTATGGCGGATGGCACTGCCATACCGAATCCTCACGGCTTCTACATTTCTACGTTGTTTTTTGGCGGCATAATCGGATTATCATTACTCCTCATATTGGTCGCCTCGGCCCTTTGGCATGGGCTTATACGTGCCGGAAAACCGATAAACTTTGTCCTCGGATTGATGCTTCTTTTTGGATCCATCTGCGTGGTTGCGGATGGATACACCCTGATCCAACATCCAAATCCGTTCTGGCTGTTCTTTTTATTCCCTCTCGCGGCGATTGCGGCGTCGGAGCTGCCCGAAAATCCGCTCCGGAGTCAGGATGATGGAAAATAAATGGCGCCGTTCGGCGCCCTCATGCCGGGACTGATCACGGAATATCCGGGCTCCGGACGGGCGGCCCAAGCCTCGAATTATTACGCTTATCGAGGCGAGGCAATTACAATGATTGTGCCGGAAAAATAGGGCCTGAGAAAACAGACCATCTTGGGGAACTGGTATTTTAACTTATAAAAATTCTTTTTCAGGTACCATTTACTTTTGTTGGAAAAGTACATTTCATCTACTTTGTAGGAATAGCGGTTGAGCAGCTGTGTGATCGTCTTGGGGTCGTACCAGCATGTGTGTTCTTCATGCACCTTTATCTCATTTCTCCTTAAGATTCTAAAAAAACCAAGTACTCCAAACGCATTCGGGGTCGTAATGATCAATTTTCCGTCTGTCGCGAGATGTTTCTTTATGTTTTCAAGGAAAAGCCCGGCGTTGCCAAGATGCTCAATAATCTCGCCGGCCACAATACACTGAAATCGTCTGCCTAAATCCATATTTTCAACATTGGCTTGAACAACATTGAAGCCGTCCTTTTTCATTTCATCGACACCGGCACCATCTATGTCGACGCCAAGCAAGCGAGAGGCATGCTCTCTTAAGAATATGTGCAGACCAGTACTCCTGTATTTCTTTATACCGCTGGGCCTTGCATCGACACACCCTATATCCAGTACATCCATATCTTTGACATGCGGTTCAATAACGCTAAATCTATTTCTAACAAATTTAAGCCGCACTGCATTGTCTCCGTTCTGCTGCAAACTGTATTTTACTGGGCCTGCACCAGTTTACCAGTCAATTTAGCATTGAGACAATCTTTAGGAATCGGGAGTGAAGCAATCCGATCGCCAAGAACAACCGGTCAGGCGCATACAAACGCAGAATGATGCAAGCGATATCAATACAGAAGCCAATCCGCGTTGGTTATTCTCACGATTCCAGGCGCGACACGTTCAGCCGGGTCACCGACCAGGGCACTGTGGTGGCACGGCCGGGCCGTGATCCTGGCGCCAATAGCGATACAGACAGGAATTTGCCGTCAGGGCGGCCGCTTTCTTCGCGAGAGAATCAAAGCGAAGCACCGATGTGATTACGAACGGTCAGAGGGGTCCCATCGGCGCTGACGGCCCGCTTCAGGAAACACGGCGTCGTTGCCTGGAAGATTCAAAAAGGCAATAACCGCGGCACTGATTCGGCGCAATCAATCTCCAGCAACCTAAAACATGAGCGGATTGAAATATTGTCTGATTATGTGTACGTTTCTGCCTGACTACGACAAGCAAAAGGCCTGATCAGCATGAAACCCAGAAAGATACTTCACATCATCTCTAAGTTTAGTCCCGATTATCCGTTGTTCGATGATTTCGTGCTCGGGCTTGATCCGCGTCGCTTCGAAAGCACTGTCTGTTATCTCCAGAGCACACCAGAGCCTAAGCCCCGCTTTGAGCATGCAGGCATTGAAATGATATTTCTTGGTGGTGAAGGCCGCCGGAAGAGATGGGTAGATCTTCGGCGATTATTAAATCTTGCAAACATTATCAAAAAGAAAGAAATCAGTTTAATACACTGTCAGAGACACAAACCAACGGTATACGGTGTACTTTCGTCACTACTATCCCGAAATATACCGATAATCTCCACAGTCCACGGAACCCGGCGCACCCGGTCGGCAAAGAGACGGCTCGTGAATCGGTTTCTCGCGAGAAGATTGTTCAAAATTATCGCTGTCTCTGAGGCGGTAAGAAAGGACATACTGGACTCCAACCGGTGGCTGCCACCGGAAAAGGTCGTCGCCATACAAAACGGATTGAGTTACTCAAAAATATTGGAGGCCTCCTCGATTCCAAAAGATGATGCTCGCCGCAACATACTAAATGGTCACGAGGGCGACTACTGGTTCGGCACCGCTGGCCGCTTGGCCCCGAAGAAAAATCACGAGCGACTGGTTACTGCCTTTGCGGGGTTACTCAAACAAGCGCCAAACTCGATTCTCCTTATTGTTGGTAGCGGACCGCTTGAAAAGAAACTGAATGATTTGGTCGAAAGACTCGATCTGGGAGAGAGGGTGCGGATACTGGGTTACCGGGCCGATATCCCGGAAATCCTGCGCTCACTTGACGCTTTTGTCTTTCCTTCCCTGCCGGGAGAGGGACTACCGCTTGCGGTACTTGAGGCGATGGCGTCGGGACTTCCCTTGATAATCTCTGGAATAGAAGCAGCTGAAGAAATCATCGGTGACACGGGATGCGGAATCAAGGTAGAGCCCACAGACGTTGACGCGATTCGCAATGGCATGCTTACACTTCAACAGCTCGATGCCGAGGCACGCGCGCGTATGGCAGATGAGGCCAGATCAAGGGCCTTGACCCGCTTCACGATTGACAGGATGACAAAGGAAGTTAACGAGATTTACGAAGGCGCCCTGTCTTCGATGCAGTGAGCATTCGTTGTATTTGCCAGGAAATACAGGCGAAAACTAAAGAAAAAAGACAACTGGCGGTCAGAAGTATTGGCCCAGTCACGGCGTGACTGCCCCAGGTGCATTCCGAATTCTTGGCGCAAACACGCATCTTTTCAATGTTTTGTGACTCATGCCCGATGCGCTGCCATCGCACTCCGATGTGAAACGTGTACATGCCCGTCGCGCATTTGCTAACCTCAGCCACGCGACTGTCTGGGTGGGACGATGCGCGGCTGGTCGCCGCCGACTCGTTCCCGGCTAAACGGGGGCTGCTAGTGATCGACCCCGTCCGCGCAAGAGTTTTTTTGGGCCGAGTCCAATGGTCCCGATTCTTGTCAGTTGTCGGCTCGTTGCTGATGGATCCCGGTCGCAGTTCAAGGACTGCTCAAGGCCGATGATGGCAACCGTGCCGAGTTCGAGGCCGAGGGCTTGCCGCCCTTTACTTATAAGAAAAACGACCGCGAGTACGCCATGTCCTATTACCAGGCGCCGCCCGACGCGCTCGATGACAGTGAAGCGCTCTGCCGCTGGGCGCGGCGTGCCTGCGAGGCCGCGGTGCGCGCCGCGGCGGCCAAACGGACAAAACTACAACGCTCTCGCAGACGCCGCAAACCCTAGCGCTTACAGCGATCAATACCATGGCGCAACGCATCTCCCACGTGATCGGCTTCGACGACGCCCCGTTTGATCGCCGCCATCGCGGTGACGTGCTGGTGGTCGGCGCGGTCTATGCCGGTGCCCGCCTGGAGGGCGTGGTCAGCGGCAAGGTCCGCCGTGACGGCGCCAATTCAACCCGCACCCTGATCGAACTGGTCTCGCGCTCGCGCTTCGCGACACACCTGCAGGCGGTAATGGTCCAAGGCATCGCCCTGGCGGGATTCAACGTCATTGACCTGCACGGCCTGCACGACGCCCTGCAGATACCGGCCATCGCGGTCGCCCGCAATGAACCCGATCTCGCGGCGATAAAGCGCGCGCTGCTGCGAAGGGTGGCCGGGGGCCGGCGCAAGTGGCGGCTCATCGAGCGCCTGGGGCCGATGGAGCCGGCGGCCGGCGTGTATGTGCAGCGGGCCGGCATCTCGCTCGAGAAGACCGGGCAGCTGATCGAACGCTTTGCCGTCAACAGCACCCTCCCCGAACCGCTGCGCACGGCCCATATCATCGCCGGCGGCGTCACGCTGGGCGAAAGCCGTCACCGGGCCTGATGCGCATTCATGAGACAATCAGATACGGAGCTACGATGATGCGACATATCCTCGATGAAACCCGGCTGCATCCCGCCATACGCGACACGGTGTCGGCGAACCATCGTGATATCGTCGGGGAGGTCGCGGCCGCCGTCGACCGCAACCCGATTGTCGTCGTCGGCATGGCGCAGAACCCGTATTGCCACCGCGCGCGGATGTTACTCAACGCCAGCAAGACGCCGTACCTGTATCTCGAGTACGGCAGTTATCTCACTGCCTGGCGCCGGCGCAACGCCCTGAAAATGTGGACCGGCTGGCCGACTTTCCCCATGGCGTTCGTCAAGCGCCAGCTTGTCGGGGGATCGAGGGATCTGGACACATTGATCCAAAGCGGCGAGCTGGATAAGCTGCTCGGCGACCGGAACGGTTGATTGC
>DEII01000097.1:0-7100 GCA_002352385.1 Methylococcaceae bacterium UBA2778
ATACAATCTCACGGGTCTTGACATCTAACCATGCTATATTAATATAGACTGTTTATTCTTGATTCGCGACCTCACACCTTTGCGGCAGTGCGGTAGTGCGGGAGAAGAGACTGCAGATTGACATACTGGTACGAAGCAAATAAGCTGCGCATAGGTATCCAATTACATAGCGTTGGATTTCCTATCCATCTGAAATATATTACAGGCAAATACCCAATCTAACACTAAAAACATAACAGGAAGGCATCATGAAACACAAGTTATTGATCGCATTGACACTTATGCTAAGCCTTTGCCTAACGGGTTGTCCCGAGAGCTCTTTCACTGACATGGGCAAACACCTTTATGAAACTGCCAAAATGGCAGAGCTCGAGGAAGATGATGAGCAGGCTAGAAAACTGTACCAGGAAATCTTAGATAAATTCCCTGGAACGCATTACGCAGAATTGGCAAAGACGAGACTCAAAGCCATGGATCAGCAAAAATGACGAGCTCGTCAGAAAGTCCATCTGCGGCGCCCGAGCTGTAAGCGTTTAGCCCCCCTCTTGGAAACGCGGCTTATCGACTTGATTTGGACTTTGATATCAAGCAGCAACTTCAGGAAGGCACGGAGCCGGACTGCCTTTGCACCTCAGAAGACATCTGAGCGCTGCGCGCCGATTGGCGTGAGCACTCATGCCATCGCTCGGCAACCCTTCGGATGTCAATCTTCGAACGATGGACATCCGCTGTATTCTTTCCTCAATTCGAGTACCTTGCCGCTGTCGTTGTACCCGAATGTGGTAGGATCGAGGCCGTTCTGCCCAAGAAATGCCTTGGCCCTGGGTGATGTCACCGCCTGCATCGCCGACCGATAGACCCTGCGCAGCGCCGCCGCCTGATCGGGCAGACAGAGCGTCGAGTAAGGCATGGCCCTGCAGACCGGAAGCGGGCGCGTTCGAAAGCGGACCGCCTGGCGCAGGTAGTTGGCCCAGACAAACTCCAGATAGAGCGGCGGCGGGCCCATCGGGTGGACAAAGGCGCACTGTTGATCACCCGCCTTCAGGTAGCCGCAGGTTTTCCGCACCCATCTGGAGAGCGTCCGGTAGATATCATTCAGCATCTCGCCGAGATTGTCGGGCAAGAGATAAGGGTCCATCGGATGCATGCCCTTTTCATCGTACAGCCATACGCGCCTGACTCCGTCGTTCATCGCATTCGGATAGCGCGTTCCGGACATGTTGTCCCAGAACTGGTCCATGGTCAGGCGCGCCGCCTCATCGATTGCATGCAGATTGTAGTCGATGCGAAGCATCAGGCGTTTGTCATCGACGTTCCAGGTCTTGTCCAGAGAAGGCCGCGCCCGGTAGAGGGCTGTCGCCATGTGGTGACGGTCGGTGATATAAAAGCGGCCGTCGGGTCCGATCACCGCCGGCACCCGGCGTCTCTTTTTCTGCAGCCATTTCACCAGCTTTTTTTTGCTCTTTTTTTCGATCTTCGCCTGTTTGCACCGCACCGCCTGCATCCCAACCGCGAACTGGGTGGGCCTGACCTGGGCGACATTCAATTCACACACAGAACCCCCAGGTGACAGTGGCGTGCAGGGCTCGGCCGCCTCGGCCGACCCGATTCCCGGCAGGAACAGCAGAGCGGTCAGCCACACGAGTGGGAATAGGCCGGCTTTCCGGTTTTTGATCACATTGTGCATGGTTCTTTCCTTATACTATTCGTTATCGGTCGGTCTGAACGGCGCTGAAACGCTTGTGCAGCCGGCCCCGGCAGTCTGTAGGTATCGACCCGCCATCGAAGCTCCGGCACGAACGCTCTGGATCAGCGTTCATGACCGCCTGGCTCGGACGCCGCCGCATCGAACAGCACCGTGACCCGGCACTCCTCGCACAATTGCAGCCGCTGCAGCTTATCGCCCTGAAACATCGGGTGCTCCCTGAGCTTTTCCGTGATCGATCGGATGGCGGTTTCGGTGGCAAACGGCTTGCCGCACTGAATGCAGTGAAACGGCGCATCCTCATTCAGCAGTTGAGGCTCCCGGGCCTGGTGGCTGTCATAAAGATAGCGCGGCACCAGGGTGATGGCATCTTCCGGGCAGGTCTGTGCACACAGGCCGCACTGAACACACCGCGCTTCGATGATCTTCAGCTGCGGGCGATCCCCTCCATCCAGCAGCGCCGCCTCCGGGCAGACCGAGACGCAGTCGAGACAGAGCGTACAGCGGCTCGGGTCGATCGAGAGTGTGCCGAACGATGCACCGTCGGCGAGAGCGGCAGAGTGCTGCTGCACGGGCGCATCGTCGAGCAGGTGGTCTGCGGCCAGACGGATCGCCCTTCGCTTGTCATCGACGCCGGCGAATCGGGCAGCTCTTTGGGCTGGCCGATTGGAGCGCAGGGGCATCGGCTGCTGCAAAAGATCATCCTTTTTTACGATGCGCAGGGCGGTGCCGGAGTAGCCCATGCCGTTTAAAAGTCGGCCGGCAATTTCAAGCTGCATCTCCAGGCAGCGCCGGTTGTTGACGGATAAGTGCCCGCCGTCCAGAAGCAGCACCTGTTCGGCGCCATAGGCAAGAGCCGCCAGCCAGATATCCATGCCGGCGGCACTCACCGATTCCAGTTCATACGGCAGCACGTTGATGGGCAGGGAAGACGCATGCGTTTCCAGCCACTGTCCGCTCACACGCGCATCGTGCAACAGCAACACCGGCACTTTGCCGCCGGCGGCGGCGTAAGCCGCGAGCATAAGACGGATCCGATTCAGATTGTCGCTGAGCTGTGGATAGGCATAACGGATGGCGCCCGACGGGCAGATGGTCGTACAGTCGCCGCAGCCCTGGCACAGATTCGGGTTGATGCGCAGCTGGAGATTCTCCGAGTGGATCGCGCCGGTGTCGCACACATCGATGCAGAGGCGGCACCCTTCGATGCCGCACGCACTGTGGGCGCAGATGGCTTCTGTATATTCGAAATATTTGGGCTTGTCGAATTCACCGACCCAGTCGGGCAGCTGCTCGGCTATTGTTTTCCATTTTTTGGGTTCGACGCCAAGCGTAAAATAACCGGCCGGGGGAATGGGCTGCGGCACGGCGGGAGAGGTCAGTAGATCGAGTACCAGATCAAAACCGGGCTCGGGAATACCGAAACAGCGGTCGACCCGTTTCATTTGACCGTGATGGCGGACGCTGACCCGAAAAGCGCCGAGAAACCCCTCTATCTCTATCTCGGTGGCGGAATCTAGTACCGGCACCTGTCGCGCCTCGAGTTTTTTCAGCAAAGAGGGCTGACAGGAGTCCTGCATCACGACATAGGTCGTGAGATCGGCCGATAAACCATCGAGGATCGTTTCGATCTCTGCCGCACCTCCGAGCACGATTAGATAGCCGCGTGAACGATAGTTGACCACGCCGGCGGGGGTAGTCGCATAGGCTTGAACGGTCGCCAGTGCCGTTTCCGCTGGGGTCTGGGCTGAAATAGGAGGATTCGAGGGCTGATTGGTCATGGCTCGCGGCCCTCAACGATGTGCGCCGGCTCTTGTCGAGCGCCGAGCCGGAGACCAGCCCACGACGATCGTGGGTCGGCTATGAGCCGTGGGAGCAACGCTTTGCGCATCTCCGCCGGTTCCAAATGACCACGGTGCAGCGTCATGCCCGCTCACCGCTCTCCGGATGGGGTGATGCTGTTTCTGCATGCAGTCGATGCCGATGCTGTTCGGCCTCTTCCGGTTTTCGTCCGCGAGCGACCTGATCTGGACCAATCGGATTGTGAATGGTCGGGTAGGCGGGAGCAGGGAGCCCAGGGGAGATTCTCGTCCCGCCTTATCGGCGAAGGTTTTCTTTGCGAAATCATGGTGCGCGGCCCCACGAACTGAATAGTGGACGAATGCGATGGCTTCAGTATACCAAACTCCACTTCGCCGAGCGCAGCCGGGCCATCGCCCCTTCCATTTTCACCGTGGTTTCCAGCTATTGTCGATGCGTTCCCACAGCTAGGAGGCGATGACGCGGGTCTTGTCGGGTTGCAGCTGCCGACCTGCCGGTATCATCGCTCTCTTGTCGGCACCGGATGAGATCGCGGTCCGGAACCGCCATCGCTCTGAAGCATCTCGATCGCCATCTCGCGCATTCGGAATTTCTGCAGCTTGCCGGTGACCGTCATCGGAAATTCATCGACGAACCAGATGCGCTTCGGGATCTTGAAGTGGGCAATGCGCCCCTTGCAATAGTTCTGGATATCCTCTTCGGTTGCTGCCAGGCCGGCATGGCACTGAACCCAGGCCACGACCTGCTCGCCATAAAATTCGTCGGGTACACCGAACACGGCGACCTCTGAAACCTTCGGATGGGTAAAAATAAAGTCCTCGATTTCGCGCGGGTAGATGTTTTCGCCGCCGCGGATGATCATCTCCTTGAGCCGCCCGGTGATGCGGACATAGCCGGCCGCATCCATGGTTCCCAGGTCGCCGGAACGGAGCCAGCCGTTTTCATCGATCGCTTTGGCGGTCGCCTCCGGATCCGCATAATAGCGCTTCATGATGTGGTAGCCGCGGAAGCAGAGCTCCCCGACTTCGCCCAGCGGAAGCGTCAGCCCGGTCTTGGTGTTGATGACTTTGACTTCCTGATGGGGCAGATTTCGGCCGACGGTTTCCGTGCGTTGCCGCATGCTGTTCGCCTGGGTGGTGAGATGGGTCAAAGGGGAGGCTTCGGTTTCGCCGTAGCCGATCAGGATCTCAGGACAGTGCAGCTTCTCCATCACCTGCTTCATCAGTTGGGGCGGGCAGGGTGCGCCGGCCATGATGCCGGTACGCAGTGTTTCGACGCTGAAGTCGCTGAATCGAGGGTGTTCCAGTTCGGCGATGAACATGGTCGGAACACCGTGCAGAGCGGTGCAGCGCTCCGTTGCCACCGCCTGCAGCACAGCCAAGGGGTCGAAATGTTCGCATGCGATCACTGCGCAAGCACCCACCGACAGGCAGAGCAGGTTCGACAGCACCATGCCGAAGCAGTGGTAGAAAGGCACCGGGATGCAGAGGCGGTCGCTGTGCGAGAAGTGCAGCGCTTGCGTCGAAAACCAGGCATTGTTCAGAATGTTGTGGTGGCTGAGCAGCACCGCTTTGGGAAGGCCGGTGGTGCCGGATGTGTATTGGATATTGATGGCATCGTCCCGATCGAGACCGGCGCCGGCATCTTCCAGCTGCTGCCGGCTGACATTCCCGGCCGCCTCCAGAACCTCCGGCCAGAGTGTAAAACCCGGCTCAATGCGATCGGTATCGGTCGGCTCACAGGGATCGTACAGAACGATCCGGCGCAGAGCGGGGAACGCCTTGGTTTCGAGTCGAGCGGAAGCGGACCGTGCCAGTTCCGGAATCAGCTCGACCAGCATGGCCGCATAATCGCTGCTCTTGAAGGAGGGAATGGTAAAGAGCGCCTGGACTTCGGAACGTTCGAGCAAATAAGCGAGCTCCTGCGATCGATAAGCCGGATTGATCGTGACCAGGATGGCGCCGATCCGGGCTGTCGCCATCTGTAGCAGCAGCCATTCGATGTTGTTGGTCGACCAGATACCGATCCGGTCTCCCTTGCCGAACCCAAGCCCCAGCAAACCGCAGGCCAGGCGGTCAACGGCAGCGGACAGCTCGCTGTAGGTCAGCCGGCGGCGTTGATGGCAGGAGACGACGGCCTCGTGGTGAGGGAAACGTTTTGCGATGGATGCGAAATGCTCCGGGATGGTGACGCCGAGCAGGGGTTCGGTGCCGCCACGGTGGCAATAGCTCTTGGGTTTCGGTTCCCGGTTCTGCATCGGCTGTCGAACCGGCTCTCAAACAAAACCGGGCGCCGACGAAAACAGCGACCAGCGGCGGAACCCCATGGCCCTCTCGACCCGCTCTCTGGCAATCCGTACGGCCGCTTCCCGGGGAAGAATCTTGTCGTTTATTGCTGTGGTCAGTACAGTTTCGGTGTTGCGGCGCACCTTTTCTTCGATTGCAGCCAGGGCCGCTGATTGTGTCGCGCCTTTATATTCCATGGCGGCGCAGATCACACCACCCGCATTGGCAATGAAATCAGGCACGCACAGAACCCCTTTTTCATGGAGGTATCGCTCCGCCTCGTGGGTCAGCGGGATATTCGCGCCTTCGATCACCAGCCTGGTATTCATGCGATGAACGTTGCTGTCATTGATGACGTCAGGACGCGCCGCCGGAATCCAGATATCGCAGTCGATGTCGATCACCGCATCGCGCTCCAGCCGTCTGCCGTCGGCATAATCGGCCACCGATCGGCCGGCGTGTTTCAACTCGACCAACGCCTCCACGTCCAGTCCATCGGCATTGTGAATCGCACCTCGACTGTCGCAGGTTGCCACCAGCTTCGCGCCCATGCCGGTCAGGAAGCGGGCGGCGTGCCGTCCGACCGCGCCGAAGCCCTGGATCACGACGCGGGCCTTTTCTGCATCCATGTCGCTGGCCCGCAGAGCGACAGCGGTTGCATGAGACAATCCCCAGCCGGTGGCGCCGATTTCATCCAGCGGTATACCGCCGAGCTCACGCGGCAGTCCGACCACCCGCCCGATCTCATCCCTGACCCAGGCCATGCACTCTTCATCGGTGCCCATATCGGGTGCCAGAATATACTCTTCGATGGTCCGCAGGGACTTGGCGAGTGCCCGCATCAACGGTTCCTTATCCGACTTCGCCATTTTCGGGTCGGCGTAAACGACGACTTTGCCGCCACCATGAGGCAGACCGGCCGCTGCGTTCTTAAAGGTCATCGCCCGCGCCAGTCGAACACACTCTGTCAGGCTCACGTCGGGCGCCATGCGAATGCCGCCGATGGAGGGGCCTTTCGCCACGTTGTCCACCACCAGAATGGCCTTGAGACCGACACGAGGCTCATAGAGATGAACGATCTTGGCAGGACCAAGTTCATCGGCATACTGAAAGAGATCGTCCATCGAGCGTTCTCCTGAATATCAAGATTCCATGGGACCGGCGATAGTATACGCCATTGACCTGGGAGGCTGTCCGAGAATAGCGATCGTAGCGAGGGCGAGACTGGGTGAGTCAGATTTTTCGATCATTTGAGGCGAATAATGGGCCTATTTAACGATAATGATCGG
>DEII01000097.1:7132-34047 GCA_002352385.1 Methylococcaceae bacterium UBA2778
TTCTCGGACAGCCTCCTAGGCAACCGGTTTAGGTCGGCCGATCGCATAGCCTTGAACGTAGTCGACCCCAATTTCTCCCCGCTTCAACTTGTCGAGGATCACCTTATTTTCGACGAACTCGGCAATGGTCTGCTTGCCCATCGCATGCCCGATCTCATTGATGGACTTTACCATCGCCAAATCGATTGGATCATCGGTGATCCCTTTTACAAAAACGCCGTCGATTTTCAAAAAATCGACCGGCAGATTCTTTAGATAGGCAAATGACGACAAACCGCTTCCAAAATCATCCAGTGCAAATTGGCAGCCAAGTTCCTTCAACGCCTTGATAAAATGGGTGGCACTGGATAGATTGGCAATCGCAACAGTTTCGGTGACCTCGAAACATATTTTATAGGGAGGAATATCATATTTGTCGAACTGATTTATGACGAAATCCAGAACGTCATTATTCGTCAGTGAGCAGCCGGAGAGGTTGATCGCGCACAAGAACAAATCATTAAGGCGTTCCGGCCGGCAACTCAGCCATTCGAATGTCGTCCTGATGACCCAGCGGTCCAGCTTGGTGGCAAGATCGTAGCGCTCGACAGCAGGCAAAAACAGGCCGGGCAGTACCATTTGCCCATCTTTGTCTTCCATTCTTATCAGCAGTTCATAGTGGGCTCCCTTATATGCTGCAGGGGTAATCGGGGCAATGGGCTGGCAGTACAGGTGAAAGCGGTCATCCTCCAAGGCATGGTTGATGCGCGCCAGCCACTGCATGTCTCCATGCCTTCTTGCCAGCGCTGCATCATCTTCACGGAAAACGTGAATTCGGTTGCGTCCTGCATCCTTGGCTGCATAACAAGCGTTATCGGCTGCGCGGAGTACGGCCGCGACGCTGCCGCTGCCTTCGTTGACCGGGACCAGCCCGATGCTCACGCCGAGATTAAAGTGCTTGTTATCCCAGACAAATCGAAAATCCTGAATGGATTGCCGCAGGGCGTCGGCCACTCGGTGAGCCTGTGCCGTAGTGCAGTACTCCATCGAAACGCCGAACTCATCGCCCCCCAGGCGAGCTAATGTGTCCCCTTTTCTGATCTGGTGCGCCAACAGATCCGCAAGCTGACGCAACAGCTCATCCCCGGCAATGTGGCCACAGGTATCATTGACCGCTTTGAACTGGTCCAGATCCAAGTAGCATACTGCATGTTCCTCTCCGCCGGAGCACTTGGATTCCAACAGATTGTGGATGGATTGTTCAAACGCTCGCCGGTTGAGCACGCCCGTCAGGGGGTCGTGAGTGGCCTGGTGGGCTATCTTCTGAGCCATGCGGTATGCCTCGGTGACATCCTTGACCGCCCCTCGGTACCCCTGGAAGGCGCCGTTCGCGTCGAAGACAGGTTTGCCGCTGTTGCGTAAAATTCGATGTCCGCCATCCGGATGCAGCCACTCGAACTCGAAATCCTGGAACGGACGGTGCGATTCCAAATTTTTGAAATGGCGCGCCCACTTCAGCTGGACTCCATTCTCCTCGGAATAAAAATCCCGGTACATCTGACCGAGAATTCGCTCGGGCGGTACTCCCATGACTTCCTCATAATGCCCCGATAGATAGGTATATCTGAAACTGGCATCCACTTCCCAGAACCAATCGGCAGCGACTTCGACAAAATCGTTGAACCGTTCCATGCTTTGCCTCAAAATCCGAACCCGTTTTTTGAGCTGCTGCCGATCCTGGTAGATCAGGTCATTATCGTAGCGCAGACGGTTGGAGAGTGTCGCCAGGATGTTAGTGGCCACCACATCGAACCGACCGAGAATCGCCCACAGCGTCTTCTCGTCCACCATAAGAACGCTGCTGACCATTTCGGCGGTGACAAAAGCGGACGCAGGTGCATGCTGGATAAGGGACATCTCACCGACGCTCTCGCCAGGCTCGAGCGATGTAATGTACACGCCGACCGTGGCAGACTCCAAGCGAACGCTGAGTCGTCCAGTGAAAAGAAGATAGAGATACCGGTTGGCGACTCCCTCGGCAATAAGAACATCATCTTTGTTGAGCGTTCTCACGGGACAGTGACGAAGCATGGGCTCCAGAGCATCGATGTCGACAGACTTGAAGATCTGTTGCTGCTTTAGTTGTTCAAAGGGAATCGATGTTCGCGTGGTGCTCATGAGCCATACTCGCAGTTGCCGGAACCAGCTGCAAATTATTAGTATAGCACTGCGGATTGCTCATCAGCGAAGGTGTGCGCTGTCCAGCGACCCTGACCGGGTCAGGGTCGACGAGCGACATGCAGCTCTATTTCGCACGCGTCCCGAAATGCATCGAGCGTGTGGTTTTCCCCTCCACGACCTCGACGATGCCATCCTGGTTCTCGGTCCGATGAGTCACAACGCCGTCGTATTTATGCATGGTTCGAGGGTAGGGCTTGGCCATTTGTCTTCCGGCGGCTTGCCCGCCCATGCTACCTCCGGATGGTCGAGAGTTGACGGTTTTGTCGCCTTGTTGGCCGGAAAAATAGCCATGGTTTTCAAAGCTTAACGAGCCGTTCATTTTTTCTTGGCTCGAGTTCGCGTAAAATTGACCAATTCTGATTCTCATTACTGGAGCGTTCGAATGAAACGGTTCTTATTGTATGTGTTGGGACTCTTAATCGTGCCGACCGGCTCAGCCATCTCGGCAAAGACATGGCAGCCGACGACGCTCTCGTCGGAAACCATAGAAAAAACCAGGGTGGCGACTCAAGCGTATCATGTGTGCCTGGACAATGAAATCAACGCCTTTCGACAGGTGCGTTTGGATTCGCGTCATGCAACGAACATTATCCTGAAAAAATGCGAATTTGAATTGACTCCGATCAGGACGGCTCTGCTGGCGGAGCAGGTTCCAACTAAGATTGCCGACCGCTTGCTGCGCAGAAGGCGAAACCAGGCTGTGCGCAAAGTATTGCAGTCGATGATGTTTGCCGAAAGCCGGCGCGAAGCGGCGCAGGCGACCAAAAAACCCGTTGAGTAGTTGAAAGAAGACGGGGTTGTCCCAATGATATGAGTTTTGCCCGAGGAATCGGTTCGAGAATCCAGGACAGAAAGCGGATAGTCGTTCACACCCTTTTCCCCGTCAGGAAGACGCCCGTACGAGGGTTCCAAATAACGAGGGAGTGTGAACGGCTTCGAAAGCAAAGCCGGCGCCACGCCCATTCGGCGGCCGGGTTTGTATTGGAACCCATAACAATAGAGCTTAGGAATCCATTATGGTATTTGATTTCGATTTAACCTACTTCCCGACAACCATCGACATGCTCCACGGTGGATTGGCCGCTGTGGCAATTGTCGAGCTGTTTCTGCTGGTGTTCTTGCTGACTGTCGTGGTCATCGGCCTGGTTCGGAAAAGCACGGCGGTGAGCCCTCGAACCGGCAAAGGCGTCGAACCGGAAGCGCCCAAAGCCGTAAAGCGAGCGGCAACGATTTCGGAGAGACAAGCAGCGGTGAAACCTCGCCCGGAAAAGAAACCGGCGCCCGCGCCCGGAATCATGAAAGAGTCGTCCCCGGATGCTGCCCTGCAGCTGTTAGGTCTAATGCAGCAGGAGGCACGCTTTATCGATTTTATCGAAGAAAACATTGCGGGCTATTCGGATACGGACATCGGCGCTGCTGCACGCATCGTTCATGAGGGATGCCACAAGGTCCTCTCCGCCCATTTCGAGTTGGAGCCAATCCGGACGGAGCCGGAAAACAAGCGCATCACTCTGCAGGCCGGATTCGATCCGTCCGCGGTTCGACTGACCGGCAACATCGTCGGCAAGCCACCGTTCGCCGGCACACTGGTGCATCGCGGCTGGCGTGTCACCAATGTCAAATTGCCCAAGATCGCCGAAAATCATGATGTAAACATTATCGCCCCCGCGGAGGTCGAACTGTGAGCGAAGCAAATCAAGCCCGTTATTCGATCGGCATCGATTTGGGCACCACCCACTGTGTCTTGTCCTATGTCGATCTGGATGCCAGTGACGGCGACGAAATCGTTCAGGAGGTGATGCCCATCTCGCAGCTGACAGGGCCAGGTGTCGTCGACGAACAGACACAGCTGCCCTCGTTTCTCTATCAGGCACACCCGGACGAGTTGGCGGACAGCGATGTCGTTTTGCCATGGACCGAAAAGCCTGAAGCGTTGGTTGGCGAGATTGCCCGACAGCTTGGCAGCAAAACGCCGATCCGCCTGGTTGCCAGCGCCAAGAGTTGGCTATGCCATTCCGGCGTCAACTGCCGGGAACCGATCCTGCCGGTCGAAGCCCCGGAAGAGGTCGAGCGCGTCTCTCCACTGCAAGCCTCCATTCGCTACCTGGAACATCTGCGCGATGCCTGGAACCATCAACATCCCGATGCACCGCTGGATGAGCAGGAATTGACCATTACCGTTCCCGCCTCGTTCGATCCCGCCGCCCGAGAGTTGACTGCGGAAGCGACCCGTGAGGTGGGGATGGACCATGCCATTCTGCTGGAAGAGCCGCAATCGGCTCTGTACAGTTGGATCCAGAAAAGCCACGGCGGCTGGCGCGATCTGGTTCGCGTCGGTGAGATTATTCTGGTGATCGATGTCGGTGGCGGCACCACCGACCTGTCATTGATCGCCGTCACCGAAACCGACGGCAATCTGGAGCTCACCCGCCTCGCGGTGGGCGATCATATTCTGCTTGGCGGCGACAACATGGACCTGGCTCTGGCCTATACCGTGAAAGCCAAGCTGGAGGCCAGTGTCACGCGCCTGGAACCCTGGCAGATTCAGGCGCTGACGCACGGCTGCCGGGACGCCAAAGAGACCCTGTTCAACGATCCGAGCGTCAACGAAGTGCCGGTCGTGGTCGCCAGCCGCGGCTCCTCGCTGATCGGCGGCACGCTGCGTACCGAGCTGACGCGCGACGAAGTCAACTGGGTACTGGTGGAAGGCTTCTTCCCGCCGGTCGCCGTTTCGGAACGGCCTGTTTCGCAGCCGCGCACCGGCTTGACGACCATCGGCCTGCCTTACGCTCAGGATGCCGCTGTCACCCGCCACCTCGCCTTTTTTCTCAGCCGTCAGTTCAATGCGGCAAGCGAGCTCGAAGGCTACGGGACGCCTGACAATGCCACCTTTCTGCATCCAACCGTCGTTCTCTTCAATGGTGGCGTATTGAAAGCCCAGCCGCTGGCCGATCGCTTGATGGAGGTGCTCAACGGCTGGCTGTCCGGCGAACAGGCTCAGCCTGCCCGCCTGCTGGAAGACGCCGATCTCGATCTTTCGGTCGCCCGCGGCGCCGCCTATTACGGCCGCGTTCGGCTCGGCGGCGGCGTCAGGATTCGCGGCGGCACCGCTGCATCCTACTATATCGGCGTCGAAAGCGCGATGCCCGCGGTTCCGGGCATGGTGCCGCCGCTTCAGGCGCTCTGCATCGCTCCGTTCGGCATGGAGGAAGGAACCGAAGAAGAGCTGCCGCCCTACGAGTTCGGACTGGTCGTCGGTGAGCCGGTGCGATTTCGTTTCTTCGGCTCGACGGTTCGCCGCGAAGACAGCGTCGGAACGCGGTTGGAGCAGTGGTCGCCGGATGAGTTGGAGGAACTCGATGAAATCGAAATGACATTGCCGGTCGAGGGGCGCCGCATCGGTGAAGTGGTGCCTGTTCGGCTGGCGGCCGTGATCACTGAAGTCGGCACGCTGCAACTGGAAGCTGTCGCACGCGAAGGCGGCGAACGCTGGAAAGTCGAGTTCGATGTCAGAGCCCGAGAGTCGGGCGGGCAAGCCTCGGGTACGGAAGCAGGCGGCGATACCGTTCCTGAGTTTCTGGAAACCATGGCGCTTGGCGAAAACAGCAAGCCGGAGGAGGCCGTCGAAACCGTGGACGCTGAAGAGGACGAGACCGCGCTGGTCGAGGATGAGCCGCGCGGTGAGCATCAGGCTGATGTGTATTCGGAGGAAGAGGATTCCCTCGAAGAGCAGGCTGAGGCCTATTCAGACGACGAGGCTGTCGAAGAGCAGGACGACGACGCCGATTCCCAAAGGGGCGATCAGGACGAGAGCGAAAAAGAGAACAAGTCATTCTGGCCGTTCAAAAAGTAGACATCATCCAACAGCACAGGGCCCCTGCTCTTTGCGGATCCACCCATGGCGGATGGGTGAGGAAAAACGGTCCGGCGTGCCCATCACTCGTTTATGGCATCCCGTTCTAAAAGCGCGCCGCGTTATCTGGTCGGCATCGATCTCGGCACCACACATACCGTGGTGGCTTACAGCGATGCACAGCAGAGTTCGGACGCCGGCATTCGGCTGTTCGAGATCGAGCAGCTGATTGCGCCGGGTGAATTGGCGGCGCGTTCTCTGTTGCCTTCGGTACGCTACCATCCGGCCGAAGGTGAATTGGCTGACAGCGACCTTCGGCTGCCGTGGCTGCCATCATCGATCGACGGCGAGATTGCTCCAGTGGTCATTGGGGAGCTGGCCAGAACCCTCGGTGCCAAGACGCAGGGGCGTATGGTCACCAGCGCCAAGAGTTGGCTGTCGCACCCGTCGGCCGACCGGACTGCCGCCATTCTGCCCTGGGGCAGCCCGGACGACGTTCCCAAAGTCTCTCCCATCATCGCCAGCGCCGGTTATCTCGGCTATGTCCGTTCGGCATGGAACGCCCGCTTCCCCGATTACCCACTAAAGAAGCAGGAGCTGGTTCTGACGGTGCCCGCCTCCTTCGACGAGGCGGCCCGTTCGCTGACGCTGGAGGCCGCCCGTCTCGCAGGGCTTGCCGGTGTCCGCCTGCTGGAGGAGCCGCAGGCGGTCTGCTATGACTGGCTGTGGCGGCACCAAAAGGATTTGAAGCGGTCGCTGAATGGCATTCGATTGCTGCTGGTCTGCGATATCGGCGGCGGCACGACCGATCTGACCCTGATCAAAGTCGAACCCGGCGATGATGCGCCGAAGCTGACGCGTGTTGCCGTGGGTGACCACCTGATGTTGGGCGGCGACAACATCGATTTGACCCTGGCGCATCTGATCGAAAACCGCCTGGTCGGCGACGATGAACGCCTGAGTGCTGCGGATTTGTCGCTGTTGATCGAACAGTGCCGCCAGGCAAAGGAACGGCTGCTGGATGCTAATGCGCCGGATCGGTGCACGGTCACGCTACTGGGCTCGGGCGCCCGGTTGATCGGCGGCGCGCGCTCCGCGCAGTTGAGCCGGGAGGAGGTCGAATCGATCGTGCTGGACGGCTTTTTTCCGGAAACCGGATTGACCGAATATCCCGATCGCAAGCGCAGCGGCGTGGTCGAATTCGGTCTGCCCTATGTCGCCGAACCGGCGGTCAGCAAGCATATCGCAGCGTTTTTGGGGCATCATGCGTGCGATGCCCGAGATGCTCTGAACGAAGCGGATATGCCTCCTGTGCCCGATGCGGTACTGCTCAACGGCGGGCTGTTCCACAGCGAGGCAATCAGTCGGCGGCTGCTGGCGATTCTCTCCGCCTGGCGGGAACAGCCGCTGCGTCACCTTGACAACGAGCACCCCAACCTGGCCGTCGCTTTCGGTGCTGTCGCTTATGCGATGGCCCGGCGCGGCGAGCAGGTCAGAATCGGAGGGGGGGCCGCGCGGAGCTATTTTCTGGCGGTGGGCAAAGAGAGCGATGAAACCCCGGCTGGGATCTGTATCCTGCCCAGGGGCAGTGAAGAGGGCCATGAGATCCGGCTGCCGCACCGCACCTTCTCTTTGCGTCTGGGAGAGCCGGTCCGCTTTCCCCTGGTCTCTTCGACCGAGGAGAGTGTGTATCAACCCGGTGAGCTGGTCGCCGATATCGAGGATGAGCGCTTCGTGTCGCTGCCGCCGCTGGCGGTGGCGCTGGACAGCAAGAGCCTGGAGCAACGGCAGGAGATCAAAGTCGAACTGACCGCCTCGCTGACCGAAGTCGGTACTTTGCAGCTCCAGTGCGTTGCGCTGGATGATCCCGATCAGCGTTGGAATCTGGAATTTCAATTGCGCCGAGGTGCCGCCAAGACCTTATCGACAGGTGATTCCATCCATCCCCGCCTGGAGGAAGCGATTGCCCGGATCGAGCTGATTTACGGGAAGAAATCCAAAAACGTTCCGCCGAAGTCCGTCAAGGGACTGCGCACCGAACTCGAGAAAATGCTGGGTACGCGACAGCAGTGGGATACGCCCCTGCTGCGAGAACTGTTCGATGCTTTGCTGGCCGGCGCCAAACATCGCCGGCGCTCGGCGGTTCACGAACGCGCCTGGCTGAGCCTGACCGGATACTGCCTACGCCCCGGTTTTGGCTATGCACTGGATGACTGGCGTATCGAACAGCTTTGGCGGCTCTACCGCCACGGCATTCAGTTTATTACCGAAGCGCAGAATTGGACCGAATGGTGGACGCTCTGGCGGCGCGTTGCAGGCGGCCTCGATGCCGAAGCGCAGGAAGCGATTTTTGCTGATATCGCCCGATTCATCAATCCCGCCTCGGCCAGACAGAAAAAGATCGCTCTTCATCTGAAGAAGCAAGGCTATGAGGAGATCGTTCGCCTGGCGGCTGTTCTGGAACGCCTGTCGGTCGGGCGGAAAACCGAGCTTGGTGGTTGGCTGCTCAAGCGCCTGCAAAAACCGAGTGAGCCGAATCAAAGCTGGTGGGCGGTCGGCCGAATCGGCGGCCGTGTTCCGTTTCATGGCAGCAGTCACAATGTCGTTCCTAAAGAAACAGCGGTCGAATGGCTGGAACAGATGTTCGCATACGATTGGAAAAAAGTGCTCTCGATCGGTTTTGCGGCGACAATGATCGCCCGCATGAGCGGCGACAGGGAGCGTGATATCCCAGATGGAGTGCGCAAACGCGTGGTCGAACGCCTGCGCGCCATGAAGGCACCGGCATCATGGCTCGCCATGGTGGAGCAAATGAGCGAGCTGGACGAGGCCGATGAAAAACGCGTCTTCGGTGAAGCCCTGCCGCCCGGCTTGCGGTTGATCGATTAGGGGCAGCAGACCCCAACGCCAAGCGGTTCCGCCATCCGGAGGATCACGCCCTCTTTTCCGAAAGGTGGATCACCCGACGGGCATCCGCCTTACCGATCGATGATAATCATCGCTTCATGAGATGGTCTATGCTCAAATTCCAGATTGCGGTAATGGCCTCTTCGCTGGGGTCGTTGAAGACAATGCCTGCACCGCTCGGAAAGGGATTATCATCGAGCGTCGAACCCACATAGACAACTCGACAATTGACGGAAATCACTTCAGAAGCTGTGTCGAAGGTCAGAACGCCCCTTTTGTTGACATCGGAGGCTGCCAGCTCTGGCTCGGCAGAGGCAAGATAGGCGCCGCTCAGGCTCAGGTTTCCGGTGACCCCGACATGCTCTCGACCGGCGGCGATCGTGAGGCGATATTCAAAGGAGATGGGAAAACGACTGTGTTGGCGCCTGTCGCTATTCGATGTGCTCATGATTTTTTGCCTGCTCCCGCTACTGAAATCGCCTCTCAGAATGACCGTGATGAGAACATGCTGTGTATGATCATTCTGCTATTCAACGAAACCCGATAACTCGCACAGCATTAACGAAAAGTATAGCAGGCGAACGGGAGTCGCAGAGCAGATCGACTCTTACAGAGAAAAGTCGGAAACTCCACCAGGAAGCGGTCCAACAGGCCAGCCGACGCATTGTTTTGCACCACGAAGAGCACGAAGATCCTTCGTGCTCTTCGCGGTGAATTCTCGATTTTTCCGAAAAGCACTTGAAATGCCAAGTAAAGAGGTCACTACCCCCCCATTATTGTTTCATTCAATGGGAACGCTCAGTTATTGATTTATAGAGGAGCGCGGAACGCGGGATACGCCCACGGCAGTGACGCAGGAGCGTCGGAACGAGAACGAGCGGAATCCGAGACATCGGTTATGGCTGCTCCGCCCCGGCCTCCCAATGCCGGGCACGCTGGACGGCTTTGCCCCACTCCTCGCGCAAGGCGGCGGCCCGTTCCGGCACCATCTCGGGGTAAAAGGCCCGCTCCGCCTGCCATTGGGCGCTGACCGCTTCCCGGCTGGGCCAGTAGCCGACTGCCAGTCCGGCGAGATAGGCGGCGCCGAGCGCGGTCGTCTCCAGTACGTGAGGACGGATGATCGAAACGCCGATGATATCGGTTTGGAACTGCATCAACAGGCTGTTCGCCGAAGCACCGCCGTCGACACGCATTTCGGTAATCGGCAGTCCCGCATCGGCGGTCATGGCGGTCAGCACATCGGCGACCTGGTAGGCAACGGATTCCAGCGCCGCCCGCGCAAAATGGCCCCGGTTGCTGCCGCGGGTCAGGCCGGCGATGAGGCCCCTGGCGTGCGGATCCCAATGCGGTGCGCCAAGGCCGGTGAAGGCGGGAACGAAATAAACGCCGCCGTTGTCTTCCACCGTTTCAGCAAGCGCTTCGATCTCCGACGCCGATTCGATCAGCTTCAATTCATCGCGCAGCCATTGCACCACTGCGCCGCCGATGAACACGCTGCCCTCCAGAGCATACTCCGTATGATCGCCGATGCGCCAGGCGATGGTGGTCAGCAGGCGGTTCCGGGACGGCACCGGCTCCGAGCCGGTGTTGAGCAGCATGAAACAGCCGGTGCCGTAGGTGGTTTTCATCATGCCGGGCTCGATGCACTGCTGGCCGAACAGAGCGGCCTGCTGATCACCGGCAATGCCGGCAATGGGGATGGGTGCACCGAACAGCGCAGCCGCTGTCTCCGCATAATATTCACTGGAGTTTTTCACTTCCGGCAGCATCGACCCAGGAATATCGAAGATCGCGAGGAGTTCGTCATCCCAGCGGTTTTCGTGGATATTGTAGAGCAGGGTACGGGACGCGTTGCTGGCGTCGGTGACATGCACGCGCCCCTCCGTCAGGTTATAAAGCAGCCAGGTATCCACAGTGCCAAAGGCCAGTTCGCCGGCCTCGGCTTTTTTGCGGGCATCGGGAAGGTGATCGAGCAGCCAGCGGATTTTGCTCGCGGAAAAATAGGGGTCGAGCAGCAGCCCGGTTTTCCTGTTGATCGTCGGCTCGTGCCCATCTGCCTCGAGCCGGTTGCAGAAGTCGGTGGTGCGGCGGTCCTGCCAGACGATGGCGTTGTAAATCGGCAGTCCCGAGCGCCGGTCCCAGACGATGGTGGTTTCACGCTGGTTGGTGATGCCGATCGCGGCGATGTCGCGCGCGGACAGCCCGGCTTTGGCAATCGCCTCGGAGGCGACGTGGAACTGCGTGGTCCAGATGTCGTCGGGCGCATGTTCCACCCACCCGGGCCGCGGATAGATCTGTTCGAACTCCTGCTGAGCGGCCGCAGCAGCCCGGCCATGCTGATCGAAGACGATCGCCCGGGAACTGGTCGTTCCCTGATCCAGCGCAAGTACATATTTCATGGCCATCCCCTGTTGGTTGCGAGCTCCGTTCGGGCGCTCGACGGGTTCTTGACCCCGCACCTAAATTGTTCTGGTACGGAATCTACTTTGCTTACATAAAGTAGAATTTAGGTGCGGGGTTGACATGCCGTTCAGGTTGCAGCCAACACTATACCAAAAGAGATTCGACGACAAGAGCTTTCGGTCAGAGCGGAAACGAGAAGACGGCTGAATGGGTAAAACAAAATAGAGTCATTGCGTCCATCTGTTTCACGCTTTTCTCGCGTGCATCAAAAGGGAATCGGAATAGGAATTTGATCGAATGGCGTCAGTCCCAATGCTGTTGAATTAAAATAGGGTGTTCCTTCTCCCGCTGGAGAGGGCTTAAGTCATCAGTATTGGACGTCAGCAGGGTTCGCTCAGGATTTCCTCACACGTTTCGTTCTTGATAACGGCTCCTTGAGGATATAAATCAACGGTAGTCGGCCAGCTTGATCTTGTATTTATTCAGCTTGTTATAGATAGCACGGGTTGAAATGTTCATATCCTCCGCCACTTTTTTGATGTCGCCCTGAAAATTTTTCAGGGCATCTTCCAGAAACGTCTCTTCGACATTGGAGGCTGCGCGTTCCTTGATCTTTTTCCACCCTTCCAGAGGCGTGTCATCGGAGATCAACTCAAGATCCAGTCCCTTGATTTCATTGCCTTTGGTGAACAATAAGCCGCGTTCCAGGGTGTTTTCAAGTTCGCGGACATTGCCCGGCCAGGGGTAATCCCGAATTTTTTGCATCACCTCACGACTGACCGATTCAACCTGTTTGTTATATTTTTTGTTCAGCCGTTTCAGTATCAGATTCACCACGTAAGGCAGGTCTTCAGGCCGTTCGGCGAGCGGCGGGATCTTCAGACTGATGACGTTGACCCGATAATAAAGATCCTTGCGAAACAACTTCTGTTCCACCAGTTTTTCCAGCTGTTGGTTGGTTGCGGAAACAATCCGCACATCGACAGCCAGCGTATGTTTGCCGCCGACTCGTTCTATTTCTCCTTCCTGCAATACTCTCAGCAAACGGGTTTGAGCTGCAGGTGACAGGGCGTCCACTTCATCCAGGAACAGCGTGCCTCCCTCCGCCCTTTCAAAATAGCCATGGTGGACTTCCAGCGCTCCGGTAAAAGCCCCTTTTTCATGGCCGAACAGGACGCTTTCGATTAATGTTTCGGGAATGGCTCCACAGTTGATTGCAATGAAGGGTTTATGATGGCGTTCGCTCATTGCGTGAATGGCGCGGGCCATCAACTCCTTGCCAACACCGGTTTCACCTTCAATCAAAACCGATGCCGTGGTGGGCGCCACGATTTCAATGGATTTCAATACATTCTGCATGGAAGGTGATTTGGCGACAATGGTCGGAGGCTGCTGTTTTTTGACCGGTATTTTTGTCTGATCGCGCCAGATCTTCTGCATGCGTTCCTCGATACGCGAATGCAGTGTCGCCATATCCTGCGTCTCTTTTGCCGGGGTGTTATCGGTATATTCGAGCCCCTGCCGTCCTGCTGCCGCAGCGGGATTGGTATGGATGCAGACTTCACAGCAGCCGTCGTGACGGGCAATACTTTTTCTGATCTCAACTTTGGCGTAACCGAAATTTCGTGCGGCGATACCCCCGAACACGCTGGATGTCATTCGGCATAATTCGGGGAAATTAGTGACTCCCTCGCCAAATGGACAGCGGGAATTTACGACGTTAATACAATCCTGATTGCTGGAAGAGAGAGAAAAATTTCCGCCGATACTATTTTTCAGGCCAAGAATCAAGTCGGTATAACTTTCCTTGTCCAGAGAGTCATGAATGTTTTGTTCATTGCGGTAGGTTTCCTCAAAAAAACAGCCGGCAGAACGGGCTATCTGTTCAATGAGCTGTTCGCAGTGCTGTTGCCCCAGCTGTTCATTCGCATGCATCAATTCCAGAACGAAGGTTTGCAGGAAAAAGGTGGGTGTTAAGCCAGGGAGAGGCGTGTTGCTCATAGCGGTCAAATTTGAAGTTTGGATTCATGGATTGAAGCACACCTTCTCAGCTGATGCAAATAAAAAATCCATCTTCTTGTTTATAAAGGGAAAGTTTATTTTCAAATTGTTGGCAAGAGACTTGCATATCATTGCTTGTAACCAACAATTGAAGAGAAGATCATTATGAGCCAAGAAAAACCACCTTTAGATCCGCATCCTTTGAGTGAATATGTTGCTTGGGCCGGCAACCGAAATCGTGAGCCTATTTTAGGTGTATTGAAAGAAAAGCTGCCTAAAGATCCCGCCAACGTGATGGAACTGGCCAGCGGAAGCGGAATGCATATCAATTATTTTGCACCGCATTTCGAACATTTGCATTTTCATCCGTCCGACAAGGATGAAGTCGTATTTGCCAACATAAAAAAGTTATCACGGGAGCGCGGTAATGATAACATTGCTGATCCCATCCATCTGGATCTGACAGAGCCATCCACCTGGATAGATCCGTCTACCAATGGGAAATTTGCAGCGATGTTCTGCATCAACATATTTCAGGTGGCGCCGGTATCTATTGCTGAAGGCATGATGGAATGTGCGGCACATTACTTAAGTGAGGATGGTTTTTTATTGATTTACGGTCCTTTTCAGGCAGAAGGAAGATTTACTACCGATTCCAACAAGGAATTTCATGAAACACTGAGCTCTGCCGGTGTTTCCGAGTGGGGCTTGAAAGATATCGTTGATTTAAAGGAAGCGGCTTCCAAACAGGGCCTGGAATTGAAAGAGACAATTGACATGCCGGCCAATAATTTTTCATTGATATTTGGCCGAGGGTAAAAAAATATTGGGCGGAGTACTATGAGTCGAATGTTAAATGAAATCCTGCTTACCAATCGATGCCCCGGTATACGAGTATATGTTTATGATGTCAACTCGGGGCGGTTGATCGATGTCCCGGAAGCGACTGGAGCAGGCGGAGCTGGGTAATGAACAGCAAACGTTCGGCTGTCGTTCTCGGAGTAGGTCCCGAGCAGGGGCTTGGAGCTGCTTTAGCGAAACGCTTTGCGGCTGAAGGGCTGCATGTATTTATTGCAGGACGCAGTGAATCCAAGCTGGAAAAAGTAGCTCAGAGCATAAATCGAAACGGTGGGTCATCAACCGCGGTGATTACCGATGGATCCGTTGAGCACGATATTGCCCACCTGTTTGAAACAGTTATGCTGAAGGATTCTGTTGTCGACATTGCAGCCTGTACGGTAGACAGCAATATATCCATCCCTTTTCTGGAAACAGACATTGAGACTTTCACCAAACTATGGACTCAGAATTGCCTGGTTGGCTTTTTGTTTGGCAGGGAAGCTGTAAAGGCGATGGTAAAACAACAGCGAGGGACGCTCTTTTTTACCGGGGCAACAGCCTCATTGCGGGCCAAGCCCCCTTTCACTTCTTTTGCCGCTGCCAAAGCCGGATTAAGAGCTTTGGCGCAAGGCATGGCAAGAGAATTTTGTCCACAAGGAATACATATCGTTCATATCATTATCGATGGAGTGATCGACGGTGAACGGGCACGGCAGCAATTTCCAGAATTTGTCGAAGTCAAAGGAAAAGACGGTCTGTTACAGCTCGATGCCATCGCAGATACTTATTGGGCCGTGCATTGCCAACATCCCAGTGCGTGGACCCATGAGCTGGATTTGAGACCCTATAAAGAACCCTTCTAGGAGCCTGTCCGAGAACAGCGATCGTTGCGAGGGGGAGACTGATTGAGTCGGATTGTTCGGTCATTGATATCTTTCAAGATTGCCTTGGCACGGTACGCTCTTGCTTCATTGATGTTTTCATGTTGACACGCATGACTCGGGTGAAGTTGATAAATTACTTTTTCTCCAATACAAAACGGTTCGACTAACAGGAGTTAAAAATGGCATATGATCACTGGCGACTGCAAGGTAGCTATTTTGAAACCTGCAACTGTGAAGCAGCTTGCCCCTGTATCTGGTTCAATGCTCCAACAGAAGGCGACTGCAAACTTCTGGTTGCCTGGCATATCGAATCGGGTCATCTGAAAAACCGGTCATTGGATGGTCTGAATGTCGCACTGGCCTGTTATTCACCCGGGCACATGAAGGATGGCAACTGGCAGGCCGCCCTTTATATAGATGAACGTGCGAATGATGAACAATTTGATGCGATAACACACATTTTCAGCGGAAAGGCCGGAGGTCATTTGGCCGTCTTAATGAGCTTTGTCGGCGAAGTATTAGGCGTCAAGAAAGTGAAAATCGACTATCAGGCAAATGCCGGTCGCCGAAAACTGATGATCCCCGCTATTGCCCGGGCTGAAATTGAAAGCATCCAGGGCATCAACGGCAGTGAAGCAAAAATAGAGAATCCTCCGCTATGTATAGTCCCCAGCCACCCTTCTATCGTTTCCAGCTCCTTAAGCTATCGTTATCAGGATTATGATCACGATTGGGAATTTTCCGAACGTAACGGTTATCACTCTCCTTTCGTTTATCAGCCCTGATAGACTGTACTGAAAGAGATCCGCCTTCGGATCGAAATAATAAAGTATCTTATGTCACGCCTGGAGCGATGCACTTGTGCTATTGTCAATCAAAGTTGAACGGAACACCGGAAGTGAACCATCTGCCAGGAAACCCGATCTGAATTTTCAGTTTGTCATACCCTGCGTACTCTGCGCGGTGTTTCATGTTTTTCCGGTTATGTTTTTTTAAACGGTTGCCTAATCTTGCCTAAAACTCAATCCTGGATTCTGTTTGCATTACTGGCTGTTATATTTTCAGCCTGGACTTATCTGTATTTTCACCACTGGCAGATGACTTCGCGGGCAATGTCTGGAATGTGGATGCCCCCTTCCGGTTTGTCCGCCTGGGGTTTTATGGATTTTGCGCTGGTCTTCATCATGTGGGCCATTATGATGGCGGCTATGATGCTGCCTTCCGCGATTCCTATGACTTTAGCTTTTTCCCATGTTAGCCGGCAACGCCAGACCACAATCTACCGTCCGACTGTTGTGTTTGTGCTGGCTTATTTGTGTGCCTGGCTTGCTTTCAGCATCGTCTTGACTCTGCTGCAATGGCAAATGCATGGGTTGGCCTGGCTGTCACCACGGATGGAAAATAAAAATCCACTGCTGGCATCGGTTATCCTGATTCTGGCAGGCGTCTATCAGTTTCTGTCTTTTAAAAACGCCTGTTTAAAATTCTGCAGGTCGCCAATGACTTTCCTGTTGAGTGAGTGGCAAGAGGGTTATAAAGGCGCCTACAAAATGGGTCTGAAGCATGGTGCTACCTGTGTCGGATGCTGTTGGGCGCAAATGTTGATTATGTTCGCCGTTGGAGTGATGAATCTGCTTGGAATGGCATTCATTACTCTTGTCGTGATTCTGGAAAAATTGACTCCGGCATATACTGGTCTGATCAGCAAAACCTGCGGCTTCGCTTTCGTTCTTTGGGGACTTTATTTTTTATCGAAGAACTACGCCCGGATCGGCCTGCTCGTTTGACGGATCAGGATTCAGGAAAAAATCTCACACCACTGGTGCAAAAACGGTAACTTCTCAATAAGCCGGGGCATGAAGCGGGCAGACCGATACAAGACACGCGGTGAATACGATCCCTGTACGCTTGCAGCGCTGCGCAATCCTGCTCAAAAATTACGGTGGATGAAACAAGGAAAGGTGAATGTGGGAAGGGGCCGGATCTCCATCTGGCTCTCCGCCTCACCGAGCATCAATTAAACTCGTCTGAGCCAGTTTCCGGGTAAACTCCGTCAGTATCAAGGGTCGATCGAAATAATACCCTTGATATTTGACACAGCCTTTGCCGGTAAGAAAGTTAACATGTGCTTCTGTTTCCACGCCTTCGGCAATGACGTCGAGTCCCAACAGTTTCGCCATGGAAATAATGGTTTCGACAATCACTTCGTTGTTGGGATCCTTATTGATATCCTGAATAAACGTCTGGTCGATTTTTACCTGGTCCAGCGGCAACTGTTTGAGATAGGTCAACGAGGAATAACCTGTACCGAAATCATCCATGGAAAATCGTACGCCCAGATTTTTCAGAGCCTGCATTTTTCCAATTGTGTCTACGATATTTTCAATGGCCATGCCCTCCGTAAGCTCCAGCGTAAGCTGCGATGGTTCGATGCCGCTGTTTTTCAGAACATCTTGAATCTGATCGACGAAATTGACCATCCGGAACTGGCGTGGACTGACATTCACCGCCAAGTGCTCGAACGTGGACAAGACATTTTGTGTTTGCCACTTCTTGAGTTGCTCACAAGCCGTTGCCAATACCCATCTCCCGATCGGCAGAATAATTCCCGTCTCTTCGGCTAAGGGGATGAACTCTTTCGGTGGAACCATCCCGCGCACAGGGTGGCGCCAACGCAGCAGGGCTTCGGCACCGATAATCCTGCCATCGGCATCCACTTGCGGCTGGTAGCGCAGCGAAAGTTCTTTACGCTCCAGCGCATGGCGCAGGTCCTTTTCCAATGCCAGCCTGGCGTCCGCGACGGCCTGCATCCTGGGATGAAAAAACCGTATTGCATTGCGACCATCTTTTTTAGCCTGGTACATGGCTGTATCGGCCTGTTTTAAAACTGTATCCGCGTTTTCATTCTTTTCCGGAAAGACCGTGATGCCAATGCTGGGTGTCACGTAATGTTCATGGCCGGCAATGAAATAGGGTTTACTGAGTGCTTGCCGGACTTTTTCTGCGACGGTTTGTGCCAGGGTGGCGGCACTATGGGTATCACGTCCCAGCTCCTTAAGCAGAATAACGAATTCATCGCCGCCGAGGCGGGCGACAGTATCCTCTCGACGCAACTGTTTCGTCGCTCGATCCGCGACATCTCTCAGCAGTGCATCACCGACCGGGTGGCCCAGCGCATCATTGATTTTCTTGAAGTTGTCCATATCAAGAAAAAGAATTGCGCCGAAGATTTTATGACGCGTTGAAAAAGCCAATTCCTGGTTGAGGCGGTCCAGCAGAAGCCGGCGGTTGGGAAGATTGGTGAGCGGATCGTAGTATGCCAGTTGCTCGATTTCGGCTTTGGCCTTTTTGCTTTCGGTCAGATCGATATCGATGCAGTATATCTCAGGGTCGCCGTTGCTGTCCCTCAGCATGATGTGGCTGGAGAACACGGCGACTGTCGAACCGTCCTTTCTTTTGAGATTGAGTTCACCTGCAGGAATTTCGATGCCCTTTTCGACCCAGTCATCAATGGCCCGGACCACCAGCTCTTTCGATTCTTCAGGAATGATCAGCTCTTCCAGTTTAGTGCCGACAGCCTCGGTTTCCTTGTAGCCATACAGATTCTCACTGGCGTCGTTCCAGAAAATAATCGCCCGGTTCTTGTCGAAGCCTTGCACCGCAATGTTCGGCATCTGCTCGAACAGCCGCCGAAATCTGCGCTCGCTGTTTGCGAGCGCTGCCTCGGCCCGTTTGCGCGCGGTTATATCAAGGATGTTCGCTACGAACGCGGGCTTCGATCGAAACGATAGGAGCTGCAGATGAACTTCGACATCATAGAGTGAGCCGTCTTTTCTCTTATGGACGGTATGAAAAACAATGTTATCCTGCTTATGTGATCTGAGTGGCTCAACGAGCTGATTGAATGTGATCGGCGTAAATGCCGGTTTAAAATCCAACGGAGTCAGCCTGCGCAGTTCCTCCAGAGTATAACCGAGGTTTTCCCGTGCGCCTCGGTTGACCTCCATAAATAGAAGGGTTTCGGCATCGAAAACATAAATTTCATTAAGCGAGTCTTCCAGAATGCGCCCAAGAGCCGCCTCCTTCGCTTCCACCTGCTTGCGAACGGTGACGTCCCGGTCGATACCCCGATAGCCAAGAAGGTTGCCTCGCCCATCCAGAATAGGAGCGCCGTTTGTTTCGAGCACGACCCGACGCCCACTCTTGTGAAGACTTGTATTCTCAAGCTGAGCGAACGCCTTTTTCTCAGCACAGATGGCCTGAAAGAAGCTGCTGACACGCTGAGCTTCATCGGCCGGCATCAGGTCAAACGGTCTCTTGCCAAGCAATTCTTCCGGCTTATATCCCAGGATTTCCACGCAGCGTGGGCTCACATAAGTATAGACTGCATTGCTGTCGACTTCCCAAATCCAATCGCTGGAGCTTTCCACCAGGTTGCGGAATCGGCTTTCGCTCTGACGCAGGGCGGACTGGAGAGACTGTTCATCGGTAATATCGCGCACAATCAGCACAACCCCTTGCCCCTCACCTGATGCTTTTTTGATCAGAGCGCCGCTCATGGCGATACTGTGCTCTTCTCCGGTTCTTTTGGTCAGGATCGCATCGTCCGGAGGTCCGGCAACAGCTCCGGAGACGATCACCTTGCGCAAGGGATTGCCTACCGGTTTTCGTGTTGCCGCATCGATGATGCGGCAAACTTCTTTGAGCGGCCGGCCCTTCGCCTCTGCCAATTTCCAGCCGGTGAGCCGCTCTGCAGCTGGATTCATACGGATAATGTTGCTTTCCAGGTCTGTCGCAATCACTGCGTCGCCGATCGAATTGAGGGTGATGGCGAGCTTTTCTTCGCTTTCCTGAAGCGCGTTGATATTTTTCGCTATTTGGGCGCTCATCCGGTTGAACGTGTTGCCAAGTGTCGCGAGTTCACCGTGCCCTCTTATCGCCACCTGGATGCCGTGTGCACCTTGCGCCATCTGCTGTGCGCTGTGCGTAATCCTTTGAAGAGGACGGGTGACCAATGTGTGCAGCAACCCGATCAGTACCACCATGATCAGCAGGCTGAGCAGCCACATCAGGGCGTTGTCCCGGACGACGTCGTGCCATATGGCAGCCTTGGCGGTGCCGAGATCGTAACTCAGGAACAATCCTCCCAGCCTGGTCGGTCGCAGCTCCCCCGGTCGAACAGCGAGACGCAGCGGATAATAGGCATCGATTCTCGAACCGTCTGCGGACAGCGTGATGTCGGGCCGGTGTCGGTGCTGAACGGAGGCCATCCGTTTTGTATCGAATTGCGGAACGATCTTCCCTGCCGGCAGCCCTTGCCACGCAAAGCGCGTCGCCAGAATGACTTTCCCCCGCTCATCGACGGCGAGCAACGAATCGATTGCAGGTATGACGCCCATTGCGCTGAGTACCTGTTCGGCGGAATGAATACGGTTTTCCGCCATCTCGTCTTCGACTTCTCTCTGCAGGGCAGCCATCTCGTACTGCACGGCTGCGAGAGTGGACTGTTCGAGGTCGTAATTCCGGCTGTTGCGCTGGTTCCAGGTCATGACCACCAAAAGCAGCGTAAAGAGCCCCATCACCAGCAATGGAAGCCAGAGTTTCAATGGGACCGCAAATATCCGTCTCACGGTTGTTCCTTCGGGAGAAAGGTGCCGTCAACGAGGTTGTCGACTGAGATCCCCTGACTCAACAGCCCTTGTTCCAGCATCAGATCGACAAGTCGTCTTGCCGATATCAGAAAAAACGGTTGATCACCCGCATGCAGAGTACAATTGTCTTCCAAATCAGGCAGCTGTATTCCCGAGAAGGATTCGAGCATGTCTTCGGCATTTATCCCAAGCCGGGGGGCCATCCGTTGCGCGGAATCCAATGGCGCTCGGTGAAAGTGGGCCAACGCTCGGAACCATCCGCTGATCAGTGCTTTGAGCGGTTCCCTCTTCGAGCGGAGAGCCGATGAATGAACGACCAACACATTGATAATTCGTCCCGGAATCTGACTGCTGTCGAATAAAATTTCGGCGCCTTCTGACAACAGCTTTGTTTTTACCGGTTCAGAGGTCACAATGGCGTCGACGCTGCCTGTACGGTAGGCGTCTTCATGCTCGTCGACAGTGATCGGAATCACCTTGATGTCAGACACCGTGAGGCCACCGGCCTCCAGAGCGCCATTCAACAGAATCGCCCCGGTCGCAGTGTTTTCGACGCCGATTCGCTTGCCGCGCAGGGCGGAAATACTCTCTGTCCCGGGCTGCGCCATGAGCGCATTGCCGCCGGATGAAATGTCCAACACCAGAACGACCTTGAGGTCTATGCCGTCCTGGATCAGCGGCAGCGCCTCATCCAAAGTGAGGACGGCCGCCTCGATCATTTCACTGCGCAGAGCATGAACGACCTCAGTTGCCGAGGTGAGCTCAACCAGTCGAATCGGTCTGTTTTCATAGAAGCCGAGGCTGCGCGCCAGGAACAGTATTTCGTAACCCGGCCATTGCTTGGCGCCGACTCGGAGCGGGGCTTCCGGCGGTGGAGAACAGCTTGCGAGACAAATGAACAAGCAGAAGGCTGAAAACGAAAGGCGACTCAATTTTTCTCCGAAAAGAGACGTTTGCACCGTCGTGAACTGCGCCTTATGGCAGGGCGAAATTTGGCGGGAAAAGGCCACAGCGCAAATGCCTCGAAAATAGATCTTTTTGGAGGGTCGGCGTGATAGCATAACCTCACTATAGCCCATTTTCCCCCTCTTATATTTTTCGCGCCTCCGCTGGTGATCCTCGATCGAAAGAAGCTGAGAGCACAGCCGGATTAACAAGGGAAATGGCTCGTTCCAGCCGATCGATAAGAATCAAGCTTGACCCAGTCTGACAGAATGAAGCCCACTGCAAAAAATATCACAAACAACGCAACATTCTAAATGACAGCAGCAGACCAACCAAGCGCTGGGATTCACAGCGTATCGCCATTGGCGTTAGAATAGCCAGATGGGCCATTCGAGTCACGGTTGGACAAGAGATACCCTTTCCATGAAAGGGTGTCGGGCTCAGGAGATGAGAGCCGCCCTTCATACCGCCTTCGAGGCTGAAATTCGCGACCAGATGAGAGCACTTACCGCCATAGTCAACAAAGCACCCGACGCCCGAACATTCTTGGATGATGTCGTCGCCGGGCTCAGTCAAACACCGAAGCGCCTGCCGTCCAAGTATTTCTACGACGAGCGTGGTTCAAGGCTGTTCGACGAAATCTGCACGCTTGAAGAGTACTATCTTACGCGAACCGAGCTAACCATCATGCAGCAGTTTGCCGAGGAGATCGCGGAGGCCTTGGGGCAAGGCAATATGCTCGTCGAATATGGCAGCGGAAGCAGCCTGAAAACCCGGATTTTGCTCGACAGACTGCAGTGCACGGTCGCCTATGTACCCGTGGACATTTCGGGCGAACACCTGGAGCAAACGGCCGGAAGACTGGCGAAGGCGTATCCGCACATCGAGATCCTGCCGGTCTGCGCAGACTTCACCACCGAATTCGAACTTCCACGCTCGAAATGCACGCCGTCTCAGAACTTGGCGTACTTCCCCGGTTCGACGATCGGCAATTTCAAACCCAAGGATGCCCGCCGCTTGTTGCAACGGATCGCTTCGGTCTGCGGTTCGGGCGGCGGCCTGTTGATCGGCATCGACCTGCAAAAAGCGATTCAGACCATCGAGGCGGCATACAACGATCGAAATGGCGTGACGATGGCATTCAACCGCAACCTGCTCCACCGCATCAACCGCGAACTCGATGCGGATTTTCGAGTTGACGCATTCGAACACCGCGCCATTTATAATGAAGAACTGGGCCGGGTCGAAACGTATCTGATCAGCGACAGACACCAGACGGTTACGGTTGACGGCGCAACCTTCCGATTCGAAGTAGGCGAAGCGATATGCACCGAATACTCCCATAAATACACCATCGACGGTTTCCATGCGATCGCGGCGACCGCCGGCTTTTCGCTCGAACGCGCCTGGAGCGATGATCAGGAGTTGTTTGCGGTTCTTCATTTTCGTTTACCAGCGATCAGACTGAACACACACAAGCAGATCGATGGATCAACCAGAGAGGATTGAGAATGTTCAAGGCAATTTGGCAAGACACGGTACTCGCTGAAAGCGATGAGACCACGATCGTCGAGGGAAACCACTATTTCCCGCCGGAATCGGTCGCAAAGCAGTACCTTCGGCCCAGCGATGCACATACGGTGTGTTCATGGAAAGGGGTTGCGAGCTATTACGACATCGTCGTCGCCGATGTTGTCAATGAGCAGGCTGCCTGGTATTACCCAAATCCGAAACCAGAAGCGGCGCATATCAGGGACCATGTCGCCTTTTGGAAAGGTGTCAAGGTCATCGCATGAGCTCGCCCGACACACATCGAAGCATTGGCGCCGGTATGAATGAACCGCTGATCGACCGTTACCTGGCGGTACGGCGATTTACCGAACTTCTTTGCGAACCGCTCTCGGCCGAAGACTGCAGCATCCAGTCGATGCCGGATGTCAGCCCAACGCGCTGGCATCTGGCGCATACCACCTGGTTCTTCGAGAGATTGGTGCTTGCGGAAACGCCCGGTTACCAGGTATTCGATCCACAGTACGGCTACCTCTTCAACTCCTACTACAACACCCTCGGCGCGCAGTTCCCGAGGCCGCAGCGCGGCCTTTTGTCACGGCCGGGGTTGGCGGAAGTCCTGGATTACAGGCGCTATGTCGATGAGCGGATGGAGCGTCTTCTCCTGGACGAAGGTGGCCGATTTTCCGCACAGCTCGCCGGGATCACGGAGATCGGCATCCACCACGAACAGCAGCACCAGGAGCTGATCTTGACCGATATCAAGCATGTCCTGTCGCACAACCCCCTTGCACCGGTCTACCGTCCGGGCAAATCGCGGCAGCCATCATCGCTGCCTTCCCCGGGATGGTCGGACTTTGGCGAAGGACTCCGCTGGATCGGCCATGACGGCGGCGGCTTCGCGTACGACAATGAATCCCCACGCCATCGGGTCTATCTCGAACCATTCGCTTTGAGCAGCCGGCTCGTGACCAGCGGCGACTATCTCGAGTTCATCACCGACCGCGGCTATGCCCGCCCCGAACTGTGGTTGAGCGACGGCTGGCGGACGGTATGCGAACGCGGCTGGAATGCGCCCTTGTACTGGGTCGAGCAGGATGGCGGGTGGCTGCAGTTCACCCTCTCCGGACTGCGGGAGATAGACCCCGCCGAGCCCGTCTGCCACGTCAGCTACTTCGAGGCCGACGCCTTCGCCCGCTGGGCAGGTGCCCGGCTTCTGACCGAGGCGGAATGGGAGGTTGCCGCCGAAGACCAGCCCATCGAAGGAAACTTTGTCGACACCCCGCTGGCCGACAGCACCGGCATCCACCCCTCACCGGGGAATGAAACCGACCCGGGCAAACCTTCCCTGATGTTTGGCGATGTCTGGGAGTGGACCGCCAGTCCCTACGTGGCCTACCCCGGCTACAAGCCGCCGCCGGGAGCAGTCGGCGAATACAACGGAAAATTCATGTGCAACCAATTCGTTCTGCGCGGCGGCTCGTGCGCCACGACGAGCAGCCACATCCGCCGAACCTATCGCAACTTCTTTCCGGCTGATGCGCGCTGGCAGTTCAGCGGTTTGCGTCTTGCGCGGTAGGTGGAAGGATACCGCACCGGGACAAATCCCCGCTTGAATAACTCTCGTACCGCTTAGAAAGCTCAAGAGGCCTACTTGCCATCGGTTTCGTCAAACATTCGGAGAACAAATGGGATGGAGTCGATAACGAAGCGTGATGAATGAGAAACATTTTGCTCTAGCCCGAATTACTTCATAGATGTAGATGGCTTGACCTCAAATTAACCCCATAGATGCCACCCCCAGGAAAGAAAAAGAGTAGAAAAAAGCATAGCGTCCCCCGTTCCACGAATGAATCGGGCCTGTCTGTGCACGATCGGATTGCGCGTCCGCTTTCGATCCTGTCCGATCGAATCGTATTGGACGCAAACCGCTGCTTTACTTCTTTTCGTTAGGTGATATATTTCTGGCTTGGTCTTTGTGGTGGCTCATGCATAGAGAATATTTCGCTTTTATTTTAGCCGGGCAGTTGGGCTTCTGGATATTGTTCGCCGCTGAATTCGCTGTGCGCCCGGCCGCGATATGCGAACTTTTACCGGCAGAAGTGCGTTGCAGCGGTGTATCAATCGGCTTCAATGTCTGCTTCGGTATATTTGGCGGGACGACTCTGTCTTGTCACCACCAAATCGGCGGCTCACCGGATACGGGTGCCTTAAAGTACGGAATTCGCGTTTCGAACAAACTGCCAACATAAACTGTATGTAGATTGGCACCGCCGAAAGCGACACTGGCCGTGGCCGGTGCTACCGAGCCCAATCCGGAGAAAATGGTTTCTTGGTCTAATGTACAATTAAAAAATGCTTCGTCTATTTTATGGCAAGCCTCTTCATTTCGATCATCGAAAATGATTCGCAAATCGCCTTCGGGCGTAATGGCAAAGATTCGTTCGCCACACGTAATGGTGCCCCAAAGGTTCCCAAAACTATCGAAAACAATACCGTCGGGAAACCCTGCTGGCCCCAAATCACTCGGGCCATACGTCTCCTTGTCCTTAAGATCTCCGCTTTCAGTGACCTTCATTCTGCTAATCTTCCGGCCGAATGTCTCAGAGATGTACATGTACTGTTCATACTTGTCTAATCTGATTTCATTGGTCAGTGCAATTCCATCGGCAACGATCCGTATTGAATCACCGTGGATTAAAGCGATATAGCCATCTTGTATATCCGGCCGCATCACATCGACCACAGTGTCATGTTTAGTGGATATGGATAGCCATACTCGATCTTTCGAATCACGTAGTACGAAATTCATCACACCGAGCGGTTCGCCGTCTATTGAGTCAAGAACAGTCTTCCTTTTTCCACCCAGGTCCATTAGCTCAAGGCTGCTCCTGCCCTGGTTCGCGATGTATATGTTGCCTTCTTTGGAAAAGCAGATTCCGTTAGGTAGATCTGAACCGGTAAGCAGGTTTTGATTTCGGTCCGGATTTGGGTTGTCACAGATAAGTCGCTGTGACCCATCGGGGGCAATGTGTTGTACGCCACCTCGGGAATCAGCGCACCATAACGAACCATCCCGCGTCGGCAGGATGCATTCGGGACGGAACAAGTCAGTCCCAATAAAATTAAAGTCGTCTTTCGTTACGGAGAATCCATCGATTGGATTTTTCATGACACGTTTGCCGTAGCGGGCTGTTGATCGGTCTGGTTTTGTAAGCCAAACGGCGTGATCTCGCCATCGATTGTGGTAAGCACTGTTGTATCTTGTTCAGCACTCTCGCCGTCAGTGAATCCAAACGGAACAAACTTGCCCCACGAGTTTTCTTGAAATAACTGGTCGCTGTACTCGGGTTGTTGGCCACAAGGCCAGCCGTAGGCGTACCAAAAAACCTTCTTTGACGGTTGTAGAATTTCTGCGCTTACTGTTCCCCATGGTAAGCCCTCGTGCAAATAAGAGTTTTTGCTACGCGTACCGTGGTTGCAGATCGAATAGCCCCAGGCCGGTAACAGTGGGTTGTCTATCGGGTCACGCTCGCGATTGGCATGGTCTGACAGAAGCCGCGCGAGCGAAGTCACATCTAATTGTCCACGGTATTGGTCGGCAAATTGCTTTCCCCGTTCTCTGCGCGCCAGGTTGTTTTTTGCGTATTCTCGATGACTGCGTCCGGTGCGTTATAGCTGTCAAGACCCGTGAGATTGTAT
>DEII01000230.1 GCA_002352385.1 Methylococcaceae bacterium UBA2778
CCGCGCCACATCTTGACTCTACCGTTTTCAGCCATTCAAAATGTTTCGAAACCCTCCGTTTTTGGGTACTGATTGTGAAATCAAGCTATACATCCCGCGCTTATCCGAACGAATCCTGTAGCTATAACGAATAGAGTCATAACCGTGTGGTCGAATATTAGAACCGGCTCATGTGGCGGCTGGTGACAGCTTCGCTAGATTTCCGCCTGGTAGGGCAGCGGATCAGAACTTTAGTGGAATTCTCCGGAGTGCCAGCTGGCACGAATGGCAAGGTTACCTGCGCCGATAAAGCTGGATGTGATGACGGATACACCGTTGCCATTCAGCGGAAGATGCCCGGCCGGGCGGCTCCGCTGGTAGACTGGTTTACTCGGGATGAGTTTTACAGATATCTGGAGCAACTGAATCACTGACGGAAGGAACAATGAAGGTGAGCGGGTGGCGGGGCATCCCATCTGCTTATGCAGAAATCCCGCATGGCGCTCCGGACTCCGGATGGTCCCGGAAAATTTGCGAGGTTGTGGCGCACACATAAAAAACACCTTGCAATATTTCCAATGATTGGATAATTTACAAGGATGATATCTCGAATCGTCGCTCAACAGATCGAAGATGCACTCCGCCGTCAGGCCGCCGTTGCCCTGATCGGCCCGCGTCAGGTAGGCAAGACCACGCTCGCTCTTGCGATCGGCCGGGTGCATGATGCGCTGTATCTCGACCTCGAGGATTGGGACGATCGCAACCGTCTCGCCAATCCGGTACTTTTCTTTGAGAATGTCGAGGACCGGCTCATCATTCTGGATGAGATTCACCGCATGCCGGAGCTGTTTCAGACCCTGCGCGGAGTCATCGACAAAGGCCGGCGCAGGAAGAAAGGCAAAGGCCGCTTTCTCATTCTGGGGTCCGCATCGATTGATCTGCTGCGCCAATCCGGCGAGACCCTGGCAGGCCGCATCGCCTATATCGATATGGCCCCCTTGTCCGCCTTGGAGATTGAAGACGATCGCGCCGCCCGCGAACGCTTGTGGCTGCGAGGCGGTTTCCCGGACAGTTATCTGGCGGAGAGCGATCGGGACAGTTTTGCTTTGCGGAAGGACTTCATCCGCACCTATCTGGAACGCGATGTGCCGATGTTCGGCCCGCGCATCCCGGCTATAACGCTCGAGCGGCTGTGGACCATGCTGGCGCACCGGCAGGGCACGCTCCTCAACGCCTCGGAGCTCGCCCGCGCATTGGAAGTCAGTACGCAATCGGTGACGCGCTACATTGACTTGCTGGTCGACCTTATTCTGGTGCGGCGCTTATCGCCCTATTATGCCAATATCGGCAAGCGCCTAGTGAAGTCACCGAAGGTTTATGTGCGTGACAGCGGCCTGGTTCATGCCCTGCTCGGAATCGAAACGCTTGATCAGCTCGCCGGGCATCCGGTGGTCGGTATGAGCTGGGAGGGGTTCGTTCTGGAAACGCTGCTTTCCGTGCTGCCCTGGAGATCCTCGGCCTTCTTCTATCGTACTGCTGCCGGCGCTGAAATCGACCTCGTGCTCGAGCACAGTAACGGTTCCGTCTGGGCGATCGAAATCAAACGTGCCCTTTCCGCGAAGGTCAGGCGCGGATTCCATCTGGCCTGTGAAGATATCAAGCCCATCCGATCCTTCGTGGTGCATGCCGGAGATGACCGATATCCCATCTCGGAAACGCTCGAGGCGATCAGCGTGCGCGAGTTGGCTGAGGAGTTCCGAAGACTTTTATAAACACCCCTTTTTCGTAGGCATACCGCCAACCGAAATAGGGTAGCGCTTCATTCCGAACGCAAGTATCCTCGGCGTTCTTTTGCTTTGCGCAACTTGACTCCTGCCCTTTCGGCGTCATCTTGGGAATCAAACCAGTTTTCCAGCACCGACCCCTTTGATCCAATCCTTCCCCACTGCCTGATCAAGGCCCACTCACCGAAAAGCGTGGGCGTAATTCTGATGGAATAAAACCGCATCATGTTTCTTGCGGGATCGCGTTTTTCAAGATAGACAGTGTTCATGTGCCCTCCTTTAAGGATCCCCTTCCCCCAGGCATATGACGGTAGAGTGTTGACGGCGCGACTTTTAGCCTGGCAGCCACTTCCTCGACAGTAATTTCCGGGTCGGCCAGCATGGCTTTGGCGGCCTGAATGTCTTTCTTCGTCAGGGATGGCGGCCGGCCGCCCTTTTTTCCTCTGGCTCTGGCGGCATCCAGGCCTGCCCGTGTGCGTTCCCGGATAATGGAGCGCTCGAATTCGGAGAGCGATGCGAAAATATGGAAGATCAGCTTGCCGCCCGATGTCGTGGTGTCGATGTTTTCCGTCAGCGATTTGAACCCGATCCCTCTGTCCTCCATATCCTCGATGGTTTCAATGAGTTGCTTCAAAGATCGGGCCAGCCGGTCGAGCTTCCAGACCACGAGCGTATCCCCTGCTCTGATGTAGTCCAGGGCGGCTTTCAGCTCGGGCCGGTCCCGCTGCGCACCGGAGGCCTTCTCCTCAAATATCTTTTCGCACCCGGCACTTTTGAGAGCATCAGTTTGCAAATGGGGTTTCTGATCCTGGGTGGAAACGCGGGCGTAGCCGACAAGCATGGTTCAATCTCCGAAAACGCATCGAAATGATGATATATTCGGAGAACAGTTTCAAGAGATAGTTTTAAGATGTTAAACGGTACAAAAAAGGACGGTCAACCACCCTTCCCTTCCGCCTCCGAAAAACGAATGTCTCAACCGCCTGATCAAGGCGGCTCCATTCA